>JASJCJ010000184.1 GCA_030066045.1 Calothrix sp. MO_167.B12 | reverse complement strand
TCTATTCTTTTTACTATCAAAAATTAGAGATGCAAGAATTTTAAACCGTTAATCCTAATTCCCTTGCACGCCCTGACTCAAAAAATAGCCTCAAAGCATTGATAAATCAATATTTTGATAGTTATTCAGCAGACCCTATCTATACTCAAGCGGGGTTTAAATCCCCATTACAAAACGTAATTACGAATTACGAATTACGAATTACGAATTGTTTAAGTGAGGGGCGATACCCTTGATTCGCCATTTGTATCCTCACAGAAGTCGGGGATCTGAGAGGGGATCTCAGAGATTACGCTGGATACTGCTGCAACACCTGCTTTAAGTACTTACCCGTATAAGACTGGGGATTCTCCGCCACCTCTTCCGGCGTACCCACTGCAATCACTTCCCCACCTTTATCCCCACCTTCTGGTCCCAAATCTACCACCCAATCAGCACAGCGAATCACATCTAAGTTGTGTTCAATTACCAAAATAGAATTACCCTTATCTACCAATCTCTGCAATACATCCAATAACTTGTGCACGTCGTAAAAAGATAAACCTGTGGTGGGTTCGTCAATTAAATACAGTGTCTTCCCAGTAGCACGACGGGATAACTCTGTGGCTAATTTGACTCGCTGCGCTTCCCCACCAGATAAGGTAGTTGCTGGCTGTCCTAAATGAATATAACCCAACCCCACATCTACTAATGTTTGCAGTTTCTTCACCGCTTTGGGAATATTTTGGCAAAAGTCTAAAGCTTCTTCCACTGTCATATTCAACACATCAGATATGGATTTACCTTTATACTTCACCTGTAAGGTTTCCCGGTTATATCTAGCACCTTTGCATACCTCACACTGCACGTAGACATCGGGTAAAAAGTTCATTTCAATCACATTCACACCCTGTCCACTACAAGCCTCACACCGTCCACCTTTAACGTTAAAAGAAAACTGTCCCCGCTTATAACCCCGTGCTTTCGCTTCTATGGTTTGAGCAAATACTTCCCTAATGGCATCAAACACCCCCGTATAAGTGGCTGGATTGGAACGGGGTGTTCTACCTATAGGAGATTGATCGATGACAATGGCTTTATCAACTGCACCCAATCCCTGAATTGTATCAATTTCTTTGGGTAAGGGAACTTTTTTCAGTAGGT
Source organism: Calothrix sp. MO_167.B12 (assembly GCA_030066045.1). Lineage (GTDB taxonomy): Bacteria > Cyanobacteriota > Cyanobacteriia > Cyanobacteriales > Nostocaceae > Calothrix_A. Next base: position 12,066 of record JASJCJ010000184.1, on the reverse strand, counting down.
GATGTTGCAAAGCGGGATACAGTAGTTCGTTTACTAGGGTCGATTTACCGGAACCAGATACACCAGTGACGGTAACAAGTTTACCCAGAGGAATACTGACATCTATATTCTTGAGGTTATTACGACGGGCATTTTCGATAATTAAATTAACCCCGTTTCCTTTCCTTCTCTTAGCTGGAGTGGCTATTGCTCTCCTTCCCGAAAGATAAGCGCCAGTTAGGGAAGTTTCTGTATCCAACAATGTCTGCAAATCCCCGGCAGATACTATATCCCCTCCATGAATCCCTGCATGGGGACCAATATCTACAATAAAATCGGCGGCGCGCATGGTTTCTTCGTCATGTTCCACCACAATTAAGGTATTACCCAAATCCCGCAATCTGGTTAAGGTTTGCAGTAACCGCCCATTATCCCGTTGATGTAAACCAATACTCGGCTCATCTAATACGTACAGTACCCCCGTTAACCCAGAGCCAATTTGGGTAGCTAAACGAATCCGTTGCGCTTCTCCCCCGGAAAGAGTCATGGCTGGACGATCTAAAGTCAGGTAATCTAACCCCACATCCAAAAGAAATTGCAACCTTGCCCTAACTTCCCGCAATACCAAGTCTGCAATCTGCATTTGCCGGGGACTCAACTGTAAATTATCAATTCGCTCTTGACAATTCCGAATAGAAACCCCTGTTAATTCCAATATGCCATACTGCCCCAACCTTACCGCCAAAGCCTCCGGTTTCAATCGTTTGCCCTCACACACCGGACAAGGTTGATCGATTAAATACTGCTCTAACTTTTGCTTAACTAACTCCGAACCCCCATCATATTGCCTTTGTAAAATCGGCAACACCCCTTTAAAACTCTGCGTCTTTCGCGTCTCTGGGGTTCCTTCCTCTCCATTTAAAACAATCCCTTGCTGTTGGGGGGTTAAATTCTTCCACTGTGTCTGCAACTCAAACCCATGAGCTTGTCCCAAAGCATACAGTAACTCCAAATAGTAGGAATTTTCCTTCTCAGACCAAGGAGCGATCGCAGCATACATGGGAGCATTAGGATCGGGTACTACCAACTCAGAGGAGAATCTCCTTAATGTACCAATACCATGACAATGGGGGCAAGCACCATAGGGGGAATTGAAGGAAAATAAGCGCGGTGATAATTCCTCCATTACCGCCCCATGTTCGGGACAGGCAAAGTTTTCGGAAAATACTAACTCTGGATGTGATTCTTTATCCTCCGCACCAGGAACAATATCAATTACCGCAATACCCCCAGATTGCTTCAAACAAGTGGAAAGGGAATCCACCAAACGTTCCTGTATCCCCTCCTTCTTCACCAAACGGTCAATTACCACCTCAATGGTATGGGTAAACTTTTTATCCAACTCAATAGAATCAGATAATTCTCGTACCTCCCCATCAACCCGCACCCTAACAAAACCTTGGGAAGCGAGGCTAGATAACAACTTCTTATGGGTTCCCTTCTTCCCCCTCACCACCGGCGCGAGAATTTGGAACCGGGTACGCTCCGGTAAATCCAAAATGCGATCGCACATTTCATCAATGGTCTGGGGTGCAATAGAGCGATCGCATATGGGACAATGGGGTTGACCAGCACGTCCAAACAACAACCGCAGATAGTCATAAATCTCCGTCACCGTCCCCACCGTGGAACGGGGGTTATGGGAAGTAGACTTCTGATCGATGGAAATCGCCGGACTTAGTCCTTCAATGGCTTCCACATCCGGTTTATCCATTTGTCCCAAAAATTGCCGCGCATAGGCACTCAGGGACTCCACATAGCGACGCTGTCCCTCCGCAAAGATAGTATCAAACGCCAGAGAAGACTTACCAGAACCCGATACTCCAGTAAACACGATCAAGCGATCGCGGGGCAACTCTAAATCAACATTTTTTAAATTATGCTGCCTTGCACCCCGAATGCGAATAGTATTTTGACTATCGCCAGTATGAGAAATATGTCCATTGAGGGATGCGGCTAGCTTGGTTGATGACATATCAGCAGGGTAAGACGGTGGCAGGAAACAATCCTTAATAATACTACCGTGTTACCCATGATGATAGAACAGTTGTATTGTTTTAAGGTATGGATTCTTCCTTTGTGTACTACCCCGCAAAATTAATGTGGTGAAACAGTAGTACTCCGCCAATTTAATTCTGAGGGGTAGAGGGAAAAACCGCAAAGGCGCAAAGAGCGCGAAGTCAGAAGGAGAGAAGAGAAAAAGAGATGTTCATTTACCCGGCAAAATTAATGTGGTCGAGTAGTAGTGGTCTATCTCATTAATTCTGATGGGTTATATATCGTTCAAACGCTTAATATATCTAGTATACAGATTTAAGATCAACTCACAAAACTAATGCGATGAACTAGTAGTAGTGGTCTGTCCCATTAATTTTGATAGTTTATTGTAGTGCGGGCATCTTGCCCGCTTGCTGATTACAGCAGGGAGCGAGACACTCCCACTACAATTGTTTTACCCCTCGCCACTTGGCGTTACCCAACCCCCACCACACTCATTCGGCGTTCCCTCTTAAGAGTTAAGAGTTGCCTTAAAGATAGCTATTGACAAATGATAAATTGATATTAAAGTAAGAATTTAAAACTAAGAAAATACCTAGACTTTGAGTCCTGATTTATCGATTCTGAATTTATATGTATTAGCTAATAATTAAAAAGCAATGAGCCAAGATAAATTATACTTTCAATATCCCAAATTTATCTGTGGATAAAAAGATAAGCTTATCATTATTTGCAACCCCTAACTTTAGGCATAGTGTCAATCCAAAATCTCAAATCTCAAATCAAAAAGTTGCATGACTAATCAGTATTTATTAGAAGTGAATAACGTCCACGCCGGATATATCAAAGATGTAGACATCCTCCAAGGAATTAACTTTCGGGTACAACCAGGAGAACTAGTTACAGTCATTGGCCCCAATGGTGCAGGAAAATCAACCTTGGCAAAAACAATCTTTGGACTGTTAACACCCCACACAGGCAATATCACTTTTAAGGATGAAGATATAACAGGGCTAAAATCCAATCAAATTGTACAACGGGGAATGTGTTATGTACCACAAATCTCCAATGTCTTCCCCTCATTGAGTGTGGAAGAAAACTTAGAAATGGGTGCCTTTGTCCGTAATGTCCCCCTAGCACCACTCAAACAGCGAATATTTGATATGTTTCCCAGACTTGCCGAGCGCCGCAAACAACGTGGGGGAACTCTATCTGGTGGGGAAAGACAAATGTTAGCTATGGGTAGAGCGTTGATGTTGGAACCAATTCTATTGATTTTAGATGAGCCGTCTGCTGCTTTATCTCCCATTCTGGTAACACAGGTATTCGAGCAAATCCAGCAGGTGAATCAAGGGGGTACGGCTATTGTATTAGTAGAACAAAATGCCCGTAAAGCCCTGGAAATGTCCCATCGCGGTTATGTATTAGAGTCAGGAAAGGATGCAATTTCTGGTCCAGGAGCAGATTTATTGAATGATCCCCAGGTAGGGGAGTTGTATTTAGGTGCGGGGAAGGGATGAGGGGAGGAGTGATGGAGTGAAGGAGGGAAGGAGGGAAGGAGGGAAGGAGGGAAGGAGTAGGGGCGGGGTTTCCCCGCCCGGAAGGAAGGAAGCTAGCAAAAGTTATTTATTGGTGTGGATAATCCATTTATCTGGGTTATGAATCATACTTACTAATATGGCTAGAATTGAATTGTAGGTTTTGTAAAGTTCGCGTCCACTTTCTGTTTCTAAATATTTACATTTGACGGCAAATTCTAACCATGTTTGAGTTTCTGCTGCTTCTGCCTGAGCATCACTCAATTTAGCAATAAATGCATCTCTATATCTTCGTTTACACCATGCTTCAGCTAAATTAGCACATACAGAACGGGAAGAACGACGGCTTTGATCCGTAAGAGAATATCTCTCCTCCACAGGAAAATTTTTTGACAAATCAAAAATCTCCATTGCTGCATCGAATGCCATTTGATAAACTTCCAAATCTGTATGACTTTTAATAAACTCTCTACCCATATTCAATAAACTCATCTGTACATTAATCACATACAGATAGTATTCCCTCACTCCCTCACTCCCTCACTCCTTCCCTCCTTCCCTCCTTCACTCCCTCACTCCCTCACTCCCTCACTCCTTCACTCCCTCACTCCCTCACTCCCTCACTCCCCTCTGCCAGTGCCATCCTAATTTGTGAACCTCAATCGCTATTAGTACTGTTAAACTCAAACCAATCAACAAACCCCAAGTTTTTACCCCCACGGGTTCGGTATACAATAAGGTGTTTCCTAGGGGTATATATAAGATGGCTACGTGAATTAGGAATGCCAAAGCTGTACCAGCCAGGAGAATGGGACTGCGTAGGGGAGATAGCTGGAAAACAGATTTTTCTTCAGAACGACAATTACCGATGTGAATGTTTTCAAATAACACCATTAATAACAACAACGCATTCCGAGCTGAAGATACCTGCCAGCCATTATTAAGTAACAATTGAAACAGGCTAAAACCAACCAGACCCATGACTACAGCTGCTACCACCGTGCGTTCAATCATTAATCGGTTAAAGATGGGTTCTTTTGGCGATCGCGGATGGCGGTGAAGTACCTCCCCTTCGCTGGGTTCAAATGCCAATGCTACGTCCTGGATGCCGTTGGTGACTAAATTCAGCCACAGTAGCTGTACGGGTAATAATGGTAGGGGTAAGCCGGTTAAAATTCCCAACCCCACTAGTACCACTTCTGCCGCCCCGGTGGACACAAGTAAGTAAATCACCTTGCGAATATTGTTGTAGGCAACTCGCCCTTCTTCAATGCCAGCCACAATGGTACCAAAATGGTCATCGCTCACGACTAACTCCGCAGCTTCACGGGCAACATCTGTGCCCGATTTACCCATTGCTACCCCGATATTAGCGGCACGGAGGGCGGGAGCATCGTTTACACCATCCCCGGTAACTGCCACAAAATTACCAGAGTCACGGGCGGCGTTGACGAGTTGGAGTTTTTGATGGGGAGCAACCCTGGCAAATACTTCTACGGTTTTGATGGTTGACTGTAATTGCTCTGGGGATTGAGTAGCTAGTTCGCTACCTGTAATTACCTGCTCTGGTGTGGTTGCCAAACCTAAATCACGGGCGATCGCTAAAGCTGTGGTAGGATGATCCCCAGTTACCATCCACACCCGAATCCCTGCTGTATGGCAAGCAGCGATCGCATCACGGACACCGGCTCTGAGGGGGTCAATCATACCTACAAACCCCAAACAGGTGAGTTGGGTAGGAGCAGGGGGGGCTTGACTTGAATCCAGGCGATCGCTCATCATACCCTCGGCTAGTGCTAATACCCGATAGCCCTGTTCTGCCATGTTCTGGGCAATGGTGGTGAGTGCCATTTCTTGTTGGGGGTATTGGGATAAATCGCACATCTTCAGTACCCGTTCCGGGGCACCTTTGACAAACACATACTTGGTTTCTCCAGGGGAACCAGTGGTGTGATAGGTGGCAGCAAATTGATGTTCTGGCTCAAAGGGGATTTCATTGATTTGGGGATATTGTTCTAGGGTGACTTCCCGGTTCCAGCCTAATTTATGTGCCATTACTAACAACGCAATATCCGTGGGATCGCCCCGCCATACCCAATTCCCATTGCGGTGGTGTAAGTCGGCTTCATTGCAAAGCACAGCAGCACGGGCGAGGCTACTAAAGGTGGTGGGATTGGTGGTGGAGATGGAGCCTGACAGTGTAATTACTTGTCCATCTGGTATAAAACCTTCCCCAGTAATTTGAAAGCGATCGCCATTTGTCAGGCAGATTTCCCGCACCGTTAATTCATTACAAGTTAGGGTTCCCGTCTTATCGCTGGCAATTAAAGTACAACTCCCCAGCCCTTCCACAGCCGGTAAACGGCGGACAATCACCCCACGACTAGCCATACGGGAGGTGGCAACAGCAAGAGCCACCGTTAAGGCAACGGGTAAACCTTCAGGGATAGCAGAAACTGCCAAAGCTACCCCAAACATAAACATATCGGTAATACTGTAACCATGCCTGAGAATCCCTACCAGAGCAACTACCAGAGCCGCCACCACAACCGCCATTGCTATCCGCCGGCTGAACAGTTCCATCCTTTCTAATAGGGGTGGTTTACCCCCTGAAGACTTGAGCATTGCCGTTGCCAGTTGGCCTACCATAGTAGCGGTAGCAGTAGCAACTACTAGCCCTCTACCCCTGCCCCGCACCACAATAGAACCGGCATAAGCCATATTGCATCGTTCCGCCAACGGTGTATTTACCTCTCCACACCACTGGGAATCTTTTAATACAGGCAGGGATTCCCCCGTTAACAAAGACTCATCTATCTCCAAGTTATGGGTTCCTATGAGGCGCATATCGGCGGGGATACGGTTCCCTGACTCCAGCCACACCACATCCCCCGGAACCACCTGTTCCCCATCAATTTCACACACCTCCCCATCCCGGAGTACCGCCGCCCGAATCTTCAGTAATTGTTGCAGAGCTTGGCTACTTTTTTCCGCCCGCCATTCCTGGTAGCCACCAATCAAAGCGTTAATGGCAAGTACCCCGGTGATAAACCCAGCATCTTTCACATCTCCAATGGCAATGGATATCAGGGTAGCAAGGGCGAGAACATAAATTAAGGGACTGCGGAATTGCCGTAACAGAATTTGCCACCAGCTAGGGGGAGGTTTTTGGGGTAATTGATTGAGTCCATACTCTGTTAAACGTCGTTGAGCTTCCTGTTTATCCAGTCCATTTACACTGCCATTTACCAGCTTGATTACCACTTCCAAGGGGTTGGAGTGCCATGATTGAGTCTTTTGAGTCCGTATCATCACTGTCTTCATGAGGCGTATAGTAATGCTGTGCGGAATTACAATTAGAAATTAAAATTGTGATGTCAGGTTTTCATTTATAGACTTTAGCGCAAAACCCATCTGCTTACAGCCGTGGGAGTAATCTTCTAGTAAGCTATTTTCTGAACAAAACTTGACATTTCTTGACAACCTTTCTCTATCTGATGAGGTACATACTTGAAGCTAAAAGGCTTGGCAATTCTGGCTGCTGGTACAACCTCATTTGAGTAGGAACCGCTATATTACTTATTACTTAGGGCTTGCTGAAAAAGTCTTTGGGTGAGGGTAGGCAACAGGCAACAGGCAACAGGCAACAGTTTCATCCCTGATTTTTTCTATTCTTTTTACCAAAAAAATGATCACGACTCGCGCTACCCAGAGCGACTGTCGTCGTCGCGGGGTCGCTCGTCAATGCAAGGTTTTTAAATCTCAAACCCCTATTTCCTTGCACTTTCTCCAGAGAAAACAGCCCTTATGCATTGATAAATCAATGTTTTATAGTTATTCAGCAGACCCTACTTATTACTTATTACTTACTTCTTCTGCCTCTCCCACACATTTTTCCCTTCACCCCTTGTCCCCTTTATGATCCATCTTAGTGAAGAACAATTACAAACAATTCGCACCCATGCCCAAAAGACCTATCCTGAAGAATGTTGTGGTATTTTGTTTGGTCACCTTGCTGATGATGGTAAAACAGTTGTAAAAGTTATGCCCACAGAAAATGCTTGGCAAGGAGATACAGCCGGAGATTTTCCTGGGGATAACCAAGAATATAGTAAACGAAGAAGGTATGCGATCGCACCCCAAGTAATGTTACAGGCACAAAAGCAAGCCAGGGAGCAAAACATTGAGATCATCGGCTTTTTCCACTCCCATCCCGATTATCCCGCCATTCCTTCCGAATTTGACCGCTTGTGTGCTTGGCAAGAATATTCGTATATTATAGTTGCCGTTAAAAATGGCATATCAACTGATATCAACAGTTGGTGTTTAGATCAAACTCACCAATTCCAATCAGAAAAAATGGCGTTGCACAATAGAGGAATGAAGTAATGAACCACAAAGACGCAAAGGACGCAAAGAAAGAATTTTCTGTCTGATAGAGAGAGAAAAGAAAATCATCCCGCAAAGGAAGCAACGCCGAAAAAATTAATAATTCAATCTAAAGCTGCTCACCGATGGTGTAACATCCAACATAAATGGAACAAACAAAAAATTTCTTACGCCCTTTCCATTTACCCTTTCCCCCTTCCCCTATATGTTTTCCCTCATTTCCTCAAAAACTATAAAAGAATATAGGTAAAAAGGTGTCATTTTTAGTTACCATAAAAAGTCTGCGCTTCCTCATCGAAATGCTATGCTGAATCCCAATCTGGATCAAATCCAGTTGACACAAGATGATTACGAACGCTACTCCCGCCACCTGATTTTACCCGAAGTCGGATTAGAAGGGCAGAAGCGTCTGAAAGCAGCCAGCGTGCTGTGTATTGGTACGGGTGGACTAGGTTCCCCACTACTGTTATATTTGGCAGCGGCAGGTATCGGGCGCATCGGGATTGTAGATTTCGATGTGGTTGATACTTCTAACCTGCAACGCCAAGTCATTCATGGTACATCTTGGGTGGGTAAGCCCAAAATTGAATCAGCCAAGAACCGCATCCACGAAATTAACCCCCATTGCCAGGTTGATTTATACGAAACCCGTCTGAGTGCGGAAAATGCCCTCGATATCATCAGACCCTATGATGTGGTGGTTGATGGTACGGATAATTTTCCCACCCGGTATTTAGTTAATGATGCTTGTGTCCTAGAGAATAAGCCCAATGTATACGGTTCTATTTTCCGTTTTGAAGGGCAAGCAACGGTATTTAACTATGAAGGTGGACCAAATTACCGCGATTTGTATCCCGAACCACCACCACCAGGAATGGTTCCCTCCTGTGCGGAAGGGGGAGTTCTGGGAATTTTGCCAGGAATTATTGGTGTCATCCAAGCCACAGAAACCGTAAAGATTGTCATGGGGCAGGGTAATACCCTCAGTGGGCGATTGCTCCTGTACAACGCCCTAGAAATGCAGTTCCGGGAGTTGAAGTTACGTCCCAACCCCGTTCGTCCAGTAATTGAAAAACTGATTGATTACGAGCAATTCTGTGGTATACCTCAAGCCAAGGCGCAAGAGGCAGAAGAACAGGCTGCTATTCAAGAAATTACAGTTGCACAATTAAAGCAATTGCTAGATAGCGGTGCCGATGATTTTACGCTTCTGGATGTTCGTAACCCCCATGAGTATGAAATTGCCCGGATTCCTGGCTCTGTTTTAATACCTTTATCGGAAATTGAATCTGGTACTGGTGTGGACAAAATCAAAGAATTGTTCAATGGAGACAGATTATATGCCCATTGTAAAATGGGTGGCCGTTCTGCAAAAGCCCTGGCTATCCTCAAACAAGCTGGCATTGAAGGGGTAAATGTTAAGGGTGGTATTACTGCCTGGAGCAAGGAAATCGACCCCTCTGTACCCACCTATTAAGGTACGAGAACATTCCAAATTTTGATAAATAATCTGCCGAGTTGCGGATGTTTAGATCCCCGAATTCGATCCAAAAAATCCCTATGATGTGCGGAGATTTATTGAAGAAGTCGGGGATATTTTATCCCTCTCCTCAGAAACCGTATTATTCACATCTTGCACCACAATATTATTGAGAAAATTTTTCGTAACCCACCAATGCCCACCTTACCCTTATTGAGAAGGTGCAAGATATGTGTTAACCAAATCTAATACTTCATCATCAGAAATTCCTCCAGATGATTTCTGTGATTTTACCAAATCTTCTCTAAATCCAGCACAAATCCAGGTAAAACATCTTCACCCGACAAGCTACTAGGATTCTCTAAAATTTCTACTTCTTGTCCAATTCGATAAACTTCAACTTGTCGCAATTTGCGATTAATTAACCAACCCAAACGCACACCATTTTCTTGATATTCTTTCATTTTTTTTTGAGTTACTTTCAAACTATCACTGGGTGAGAGTAACTCAATCACAAAATCAGGACAAATAGGCGGAAATTTTTCTTTTTCTTCTGATTGCAGGGTATCCCATCTTGATAATTTTATCCAAGAAGCATCAGGAGAGCGCACTGCTGAATTAGGTAACGTAAAACCAGTGGAAGAATCGAAAACGACTCCTAAAGTTTCGTCACGATTCCACATTCCGAGTTGAGCGGTTATATTAGCATTGCGGATGCTAGTTAAACCACCCACAAGAGGCATCAAGACTATAGTACCATCAGCATTTCGCTCAAACCGAATCAGTTCATTTATTTGACATAGCTGAAAGAATTGCTCGTCTGTTAGTTGAATGACGGGATTGAGGTTGAGCGTGAGAGCATTCATCGGTAGGGTAAAAAGGGAATTTAGGTGCTTAAGATAATTGCACTCTACTATACTTCACATGGGCAGATATCGCGTTTTTACCTTACTCTGAGCGCATCAAATAATCTCACCTGATGCTTTACACAAAAGCTCAGATGATGAACCTGTGCAGTATACATTAGTGATATGCGGTATATTTATTGCAAGTGATTCAATATTAAATATGCTTACCTTCGAGCAAGTCCTTGATAACGTAATGCAGCTACCTTTAGAGCAGCGAGAAATGCTGATAGAAATTTTGCAAAAGCGTCATATTGAACAGCGTCGAGAAGAAATTGCCCAAAATGCACGAGATGCGATATTGGAATTCCGCACTGGTAAGTTAAAGCCACAGTCAGCAAGTGATATAATTTCTACATTTTGTAGTGCTTCTTAATAGTTTTCACCAGATGATTTCTGTGATTTTACCAAATCTTCTCTAAATCCAGCACAAATCCAGGTAAAACATCTTCACCCGACAAACTACTAGGATTCTCTAAAATTTCTACTTCTTGTCCAATTCGATAAACTTCAACTTGTCGCAATTTGCGATTAATTAACCAACCCAAACGCACACCATTTTCTTGATATTCTTCCATCTTTTTTTGAGTTGCTTTCAAACTATCGCTGGGTGAGAGTAACTCAATCACAAAATCAGGAGAAAGCGGTAAAAATCTTGTTTGCTGTTCCGTTGTTAATGCATTCCAACGTTCTAATTTTACCCAAGAAGCATCAGGAGAACGATCCGCACCGTTGGGAAGTTTGAAACCACCAGAAGAATCAAATGCAATCCCAGTTCCATCTAAATCTGCCCAATTAAATAATTGTTGGTTTATCCTACCATTACGATTGCTGCTTTCTCCTCCGACTGGTGGCATTATTATTAATTCCCCGGTAGCATTGCGTTCAAATCTTAAATCTTTATTTGCCTGACATAGCTGGAAAAATTGCTCGTCTGTTAAATCAAGGATGGGTTTAAAATCGATTGTTACGGCTTCCATAGGAGAATTTTACCCAACAATAACCATTGTACTAATTTTATGCTGACATCAACCTTCGCTTGGGTTTAGGAATTGTATGCCCTAATTGTTGAGCAATTTCTATTCTATTCCTGCATGATAATTTCTACATTTTACAGTGCTTCTTGATAGTTTCCACCAGATGATTTCTTTGATTTTACCAAATCTTCTCTAAATCCAGCACAAATCCAGGTAAAACATCTTCACCCGACAAGCTACTAGGATTCTCTAAAATTTCTACTTCCTGTCCAATACGATAAATTTCAACTTGTCGCAATTTACGATTAATTAACCAACCCAAACGTACACCATTTTCTTGATATTCTTGCATCTTTTTTTGAGTTACTTTCAAACTATCGCTCTTGTACAGTAACTCAATCACAAAATCAGGAGAAAGCGGTAAAAATCTTATTTGCTGTTCCTTTGTTAATGCATTCCAACGTTCTAATTTTACCCAAGAAGCATCAGGAGAACGATCCGCACCGTTGGGAAGTTTGAAACCACCAGAAGAATCAAATGCAATTCCTAGCTGATTTTGCTCATTCCAAATCCATACTTGAGCAGTTAATGAAGCATTACGGTTACTGCTTTCTCCTCCGACTGGTGGCATTATTATTAATTCCCCGGTAGCATTGCGTTCAAATCTTAAATCTTTATTTGCCTGACATAGCTGGAAAAATTGCTCGTCTGTTAAGTCAAGGATGGGTTTAAAATCAATT
>JASJCJ010000018.1 GCA_030066045.1 Calothrix sp. MO_167.B12 | reverse complement strand
TAAGCTGTTAAGCGTCTAAATTGTATACATAAAGCGGGCAGGACTTCGGCGTGAGCTCAGACGTTCGGCTCAGCTCAGTCGAGCCGTCGAACGCTGCCCGCACTACAATAACCTGGTTTTTTACTTTATACAATTTAGCTGCGTATTGACTTATATTGGGAAGGCTCAGGTTTGCTCCTCGATTAGCACGCCTCCCGTTCCCCCAGCAAAGTCCAAAATCCCATGTCTCGCTCTGGATATACCCTCCCTGTATTTGCTACTGCTGCTAGTATGGCGGCTCTCCATTGGTTGCGCCATCATCAACCCATATCTGTAGCTTCAGTAAATCTAATTACACCTGCACACATAGTAGAAATACAGATTGAACAAGTGGCAGGGCTAAGTGAAAATATGGCTTTGGCAATTACCCGCAGTGACCCTGGTGATAATCTTGACCTGACCAGAGATACTCCGATTTGGGCATTGGTAGAGTGGAGAGAAGGAGAAGAGGGAATGGGAGAGTGGGGGAGCAGGGGAGCAGAGTCAGCAGAGTCAGCAGGGGAAGAGAATATAATCATACTGGGAGGAGAGGGGGTTGGTAAGCAGGTAGAACGGGGAAATCAAGCAGCTATTTATAGCTACGCTCACAGGTTGTTGCGGGAAAACTTACAGGCGATGTTAGCAACCGATGAAAAAATTACGGTAACAATTATTCTCCCTGCAGGACGCTCATTAGCTACCCGTACCTCCAATGCGGCTTTTGGAGTGGTAGACGGACTTTCTCTATTGGGAACTACAGGAATTTCCCAACCTTTGAGCGCGCCGGGACAATTAGATAGTTTACGGTCAGAATTACAGGCAAAAGCTGCAAATTATGATACTTTGGTATTTTGTTTGGGGGAAAATGGTCTAGATTTGGCTCGAACTATGGGGATCAACCCCGAACAATTAATCAAAACTGCTAATTGGATTGGTCCAATGTTGGTAGAGGCTGCTGTGAGGGGCGTGAAAGAAATTCTCTTGTTTGGCTACCACGGTAAACTGATGAAATTAGCAGGGGGAATTTTCCACACCCACCATCACCTCGCCGATGGCAGGAGGGAAGTTTTAACCGCCCAGTGTGCGATCGCTGGTTTAAGTACCCCCCACACACAAGCTGTATTCGCCTGCAACACGGCAGAAGCAGCTTTACAATATCTGAAAGAATTGGATAAAAATACTGATAGCGATTGGGTGGCAAGGGTTTATGGTGCGATCGCTCAACAAATAGATTTACGAGTTATCGAATATATGAAGAACCACATTGACGCTGGGGTAAGGGTTCCCGTCTGTGGGTCAATTCTTTTTGGCCGCGATCGTCAAATTCTTGTAAAAAGCCTAAATGCTTGTTCCGTAACCGCAAAATTATGTTAACTTAATATGAATAAGCATAAAAAATCCCAATCAATCAATTAGTTATAGCCTCCTATTTTAGGGTAGGTTTTTATTTTTAATACCATCTGTGAATATATCGATTGAGCAAACATAATTGCATCCGTGTTTGTATAGGTTTTCCATACCCATCATTGTCCTCAATCGTTACACATCAATGGTATTAGCGGACCGTAGCCAAATTTGACCACACATAAACTACTCCCCACCATGAACACAGCGGTGACTCTACCAACAACCCAACAAGCACTCCAAGAAGAGCAATATTTAGGGCAAATCAACCGCCCCATGATTGCAATTCTGGATTTTGGGTCTCAGTATTCCGAACTGATTGCCCGTCGGATTCGAGAGACTCAAGTTTATTCTGAAGTCCTTTCCTATCGCACCACAGCTGCACAACTTCGTCAACTAAATCCCAAAGGAATTATTCTTTCCGGCGGTCCCAATTCGGTATATGACAATGGCGCTCCCCAGTGTGACCCAGAAATTTGGCATTTAGGAATCCCCATTTTGGGGGTTTGCTACGGTATGCAGTTGATGGTAAATCAACTCGGTGGGGAAGTCGCTAGAGCGGAGCGTGGCGAATATGGTAAAGCAGCGTTATTTATAGATGATCCCACGGACTTACTTACCAATGTGGATGATGGTTCCACCATGTGGATGAGTCATGGTGACTCGGTAAAACGAATGCCAACAGGCTTTGAATTACTGGCACACACAAATAATACTCCCTGTGCAGCCATTGCCGAGCATCAGAAAAAACTATATGGCGTACAGTTTCATCCAGAGGTAGTCCATTCTATTGGTGGTCTGCCATTAATTCGCAATTTTGTCTATCATATTTGCGAGTGCGAACCCACTTGGACAACTGCTGCATTTGTAGAAGAATCCATTCGGGAAATTCGCGCCAAGGTAGGTAATAAGCGTGTTTTATTAGCACTTTCTGGGGGAGTAGATTCTTCCACCTTAGCTTTTCTACTACATAAAGCCATTGGGGATCAATTAACTTGTGTATTTATTGACCAAGGCTTCATGCGTAAATATGAGCCAGAACGATTGGTCAAATTATTTCGAGACCAGTTCCATATTCCTGTAGAATATGTGAATGCTCGCGATCGCTTTCTTAATGCTTTAGCTGGAGTAACGGATCCAGAAGAGAAGCGACGGATTATTGGACATGAATTTATCCACACCTTTGAGTCCGCATCCAAGGAATTTGGACCCTTTGATTATCTAGCTCAGGGTACGTTGTATCCAGATGTGATTGAGTCGGCAGATACCAATGTCGATCCTCAAACTGGGGAACGGGTAGCTGTGAAAATCAAGAGTCACCACAATGTAGGTGGTTTACCCAAAGATTTAAGATTTAAGCTGGTGGAACCCCTGCGGAAACTATTCAAGGATGAGGTTCGTAAAGTAGGACGTTCCATTGGTTTACCCGAAGAAATTGTCAATCGTCATCCTTTCCCTGGCCCTGGTTTAGCCATCCGCATTATTGGTGAAGTGACTGCCGAACGGTTAAATATCTTGCGTGATGCCGACTTAATTGTCCGCCAAGAAATTAACCAACGGGGACTATACCACGACTATTGGCAAGCATTCGCCGTTTTATTACCGATTCGTAGTGTGGGAGTCATGGGGGATCAGCGCACCTATGCTCATCCTGTGGTTCTCCGCATTGTTACCAGTGAAGATGGCATGACTGCTGATTGGGCGCGGGTTCCCTATGATGTATTGGAGGTCATGTCTAATCGTATTGTCAATGAGGTGAAAGGTGTTAATCGGGTGGCGTTAGATATTACTTCCAAGCCACCTGGAACTATTGAGTGGGAGTAATTTCAGTTGACAGTTGACAGTTATCAGTTAACAGTTGACTTTTTCATGGGCACGGCGTGGGGAATGTTATTCTCTATACCTATAGATTGTGGATGCCGTGCCCTTACTTCTATTTGGGAGGGGATACTTGTACCAAAAGAGACATATTGTAGATAGTTATTGCCCATGTTATATACGAAAAGTTTAGACATCATAAATAGTCAGGTATCAAACTGTACTTTGTTTGCAAATTTCATCAAGAAGTGTGGTCTGTGATGAAAGAGTCAAAAAAGAAAGAATTATATGTCTGTCTACAATAAACCAAGCCTGTTTGGTCTAAATAAGACAAATAGGGATTTCAACAACAAAGAAGCCTGGGGTAAGAATCAATTTAACTCTTCCTTTCCAGCTTCATTATGCTGTTACCTTGCATCCAAAGAAATTGATGCTAATTACTTGTCAATTCAAAAAGGTATATTTTGTCCTGGATTTATATCTATAAAAGATGTATTTACTATTTCCACAGATAGCAATGATTTATATTTTGCCTTTGAAGCACAGCATACCCCATATCAGAAATATGTAATTGGTTCTTTACCAAGAACAGACTTAGTTATACAAAAGGAAAGTACAGGTGAATGTTTATCAGGTCTAGAGGTTAAATTAACAGCACTACCAGACAATACAACCTGCGATCTTAAAGATAGTAAATATGGTAGCGAAATCGTAGTCCGTCCTGACACAATCGTATATTTGGCTTGTAGTATCGCTTCAACTTTACAATCTAAACTAAGCGGCTATATCCCTAAAATTCAAATCTCAGACTGGAGTGATGCAAGGCAAGTACTACCTAATATAGAAATAATCATTAACTCAATAAGATCAATCTCTACAGCTCTTGAAAACAATCAAAGTGCATTTTTACTTCAACCAATATGGAAAACACAAGGGAAATCTCCAAAACTTGCAGAACAATGCTTAGATGTGTTTGTATGGAGTAATGCGGGATTTGGTTATTTTATATCACAAATTGCTAATTCTGACTCCAATGCCAACAACATAACGCGACAAACCAGAACAGCAATATGGTTATTTAAGATGTTGGCGGATATTTCACATACTAATAAATTTAATCATAAAGAAATTATAGATAATCTTTCTTACAACACCAAAAATGATAAAGCGTTCGCTTCTGCCGGAAATATAACTAATCAATATATGTCATGTCCCAGGCTTGAAACTCCAATCATATCCAAATCTGAAATTAAAAATATTATTCTTGGTGGTGGGCAAAATTTGCTTAGTCCAGAGCGCAGATTTGATGCCATTATTTATAATTCACCGGAGCTTTTTCAATGATAAAGTGCATCGATATTTTCTCTGGTTGTGGTGGCTTATCTTTAGGGTTTGAACAGGCTGGCTTTAATATAGTTGCGGCTTATGACAACTGGCAACCAGCCATAAACGTTTACAAGAAAAATTTTTCTCACCCTATTTATGACTTTGATTTAACAAATGAAGATAAAGCTATAGAAGAAATTAGCAACCATAGTCCAGACCTAATTATGGGAGGTCCCCCTTGTCAAGATTTCTCCAGTGCAGGAAAGCGTGATTTATCCCTAGGTCGAGCTGATCTTACCTATCATTTTGCTAATATTGTTTGTTCTATAAAGCCAGAATGGTTCGTGATGGAAAATGTAGAACAAATCAAAAAAAGTCATATTTTGAAAGATATTATTGTTCAATTTATTGACAAGGGATATGGTCTATCATCTGCCATATTAGATGCCTCTTACTGTGGGGTACCTCAAGCAAGAACAAGATTTTTTCTAGTTGGTCATCTTGATGACAAGCACAATCAATTAAATGAAATATTTAGTAGTAGACTATCTAATAAATCCATGACCATTAGAGATTATCTTGGTGATTCATTAGGTCTTGATTTTTATTACAGACACCCAAGAAACTACAACAGACGTGGAATTTTTTCAATAGACGAACCAAGCCCAACAGTAAGAGGAGTAAATCGTCCTATTCCTTCTGGATACAAAATAAATAAATGCGATCCTAAAGGAGTAAACCTGAATGAAATACGTCCATTAACTACGATTGAGAGAAGTTATATACAAACTTTTCCAAAAACATTTAAGTTTGATGGGACTAAAACAAACCTAGAACAAATGATTGGGAATGCAGTTCCAGTTAAGTTAGCAAAGTATGTTGCAGAAAGCATAAACATATATTGCAAAAAAGGTGCGAGAAAAGAATTACTCCTGTTTGCTCTAGAAGAAATATTTGAAATACCTGACAAGACGCTTCACCAGTCAGTTAAACGCGTCGCTACTTCGTAACTATAGGATTACTATTTGATTTTTGAACAACACGTAAGGTGTGTTATCGCGTAGCGTAACGCACCATGATGTGATGGTTTCGGTGCGTTAGACTGAAGTCATAACGCACCCTACAAATACCTAATTTTATTCTAACCGCTACCGTGTTGTACACATCTCTCCAATCCATGAAATCATCACCTCACCTTCGCTTTTTGCAATGCAAAAATCTTTCCCTCTCCTTATTAAGGAGAGGGATGTCCGCTTTTGTCAGGGTGAGGTTTGCCTTCTTACTATTGGGAATTCCATAATTTGTGTGTACACCGTAGACTCCTAACCGAGGGAGACAGATTTTAAATAATTATTGCGAGACTTACTTTATCAGTTGACAAAATTATCTATCAATAGTGGTAAGGAAAATTCAAGTTTCGCACAGAAAAATTACTGTTCTTTATCAGCAAGCGATCGCATTTTGTTTTGCTTGCAATATAATGTCCGGTTAAACACTTATAATTAAATGTAGGTTGGGTAGAACGAAGTGAAACCCAACAAAAGGCTGATTGTGTTGTTTTACTCTGGTCAAAACTACTGTTGCGTCTACGTCCCTTAACATAACATACAACTCGCAATTTTATTACAAGTAATCATCTGGACTTGATATAGGAATCATACTTGATTTTTGAAAAAATACGTAGGGGAGCCAGCGCTGTTGGCGGGTTTCCCGACATAAGGCGACTGGCGTTGTGTTGTCGCACAGCGCAACGCACCAAAGTCGAGATGAATGGTGGGTTACGCGCTTACGCTTACGCACCCTACAAATACCTAATTCCGTTCAATAATCCAACCGGATTCCTATATAAGGCTTTTGCGTTAGTTATTCATTCTATATGGGCATATTGTAATTATCCAGTAATTAGTTTCAAACAGGGTAACAGTATGCTAGCAACCAATAGGCAAGACGAAATCACATTATTAAATTGGCAGAATGAAATCACATCATTGCAGCAAAGCTTGAACAATGAAATAAAGAAAATATCAAGTCACTCAGAAATTAATATAATCAATCATATTTGTATTAATAACTTAAAATCCAAGTTAGAACGGTTAAAAGAAATTGAGAAAATTCTGAGTATAGATAAATATAAAATTGTTTTTATCGGCACTATTGGGCAGGGAAAAACTACAGCTATCTGCCATCTTTTTAATTTAATAAGTGACTTTCAAGTTTCCAAGAATGTTGGGAATAAAACGAAAGAAGTAATCGAAACTAAAGAATTACTTTCAACGGGAGCAGGAAGAACTACTATATGTGAAGTAATCATCAAGGCTGCTAAAAAAACTTACATAGAGATAGAGCCTTATAGTATTGATGAGATGGAAAATATTATCTTTGAATTCTGTGAATCTATTGCGAATAAAAATAATCCCCAAGCAGAACAAAAAATAATTATTTCTCAGGAAATTGAGAGAGCTATTAGAAATATTACAGAATTTACAATTACTTCTAAAACAGTTTATGAGGGTGATAAAAAGAAAATTTATAGAACTGATATAGCAAAGGTTATATTTGAAGAATCAGGAGTAGATGTACTGAAAAAGACTGCGTTGAATAATGCAAACCTTGAATCTAGAACTTTCACTACAATTGAGTTTGATAATCAAAGTCAAGAGCAAGACTGGATAAAAAATACCTTTGCTGCTATCAATAATGTTCAGTTAAAGAAATTTGCCATACCAAGAAGAATATATCTATATGTGAGTAATGATGTTTTATCTGGCTCAAACTTGTCTCAATTCGATTCCGTAGTTGATACCAAAGGACTTGATGAGAACCCAATTCGTAAAGACTTACAAAGATATATTGACAGTCAGGATACCATTTGTCTCTTTGTAACTCCCTTTGCTGCTGCTCCTGAAGCTAGTATAACTAAATTAATGGGTTATCACCTAACATCCAAATCAAAAGAATTTCATCATAGATTTGTGACTTTGGTATTACCTCGTAAAGGAGAACCTGAAAAAGTAGGTGGCGCTGATGGAGAGAGAGATTTAGGGATTCAAATTAGACAGGAAGAAGTTCAAGCTTCATTCAAAAAATTGAATTTGGAGTTTTTCCAAGATAATATTTTATTCTACGATGCATTGAGATACTACCGTGATGATATAGTCAAGCTACATGAATACTACGAACAAGAAGATGTACAGTCAGATAAAAATGAATTTATTGCAGCTATAGCAGATGTAGTAGAACGTAGGAGAAATATTTTATTAGACGAAATCAATAATATCCGAGAGAGCTTTATAAACATCGAAAATGGTGATGCTTTAACAGCAGTAGAAATCCAAGCAATTGAAAATGCAATTCAGAAAATAGAGAATTTACGAGACTTGGGTAAAAGAGTACCTAGTTTTGTTTATGAAGATTTTATTGATAAATATCTGGAATACTATCGTACTACTTATAAAGCATGGAATACTAAACACGCTATACATAGAAATTTTGGTTACTATGAGCCAAGAGATATAGATATTTATTACGATGCAAAGGTTGTTGCTGAGGGGATAGATGAAGATGAAATGCTGAAGAAATTCACTAGAGAAGTAAAGCAGGAATTAAAGAATATAATCTTGAATGAAATTACATCTGTAAATGAATCTTTAAAGACACTTATTCCTGACTTAGAAAAAGAGTTTTATTCATTATATGATAAATTTATCTCTCAAGTAGGAACGGAAATTCAAAAGGAACTCGAAAGACAATTATCCTCTCAAGTTGAAAAATCAGAGTTTTGGGAGGCTCTACTTGCTGAGAAAGGTAGGAGAAGGAAGAATGGAGAAACTTTTGCAGGTAATGTATGTGAGATATTTAAACAAGAACTTGAATTTGAAACTAAGTTGAATCAATTTTTACAGAGCAAAACTGAATATCATTGGGAGCAATTAGTTAATAAAATACTGGGCTTTTTTGGAGAAGAATAGAAAACTTTACAATAGCACAGTTAATACACAGCCTAGGGCGCAATATCATTGTGTCCCTAAACATATTTCATTCACTATTATATTAGTTAATTATAAAATATTTATGTGTTCTTTAAAATCAGAAATTTATCAGAAACTCGATATATATCAAAAATCTGGTCAACAATATACAAAATGCTTGAAGAGAGGAATAGAAATACCAATTAATCAAAGACCAGAAGAGTTAGTTAGACAAATTTTTCTTCATTTTTTGATGAATAAAAGTGGATTATTTCACGATAACATTAACATCGAAGTTGAAGCTAATCATCATGATATAGAGATATATCAAAAGCAACTAAACCATAATTTTAAGCCACATCAAACTCCTCTAATAATTGTGGAGGTAAAACGAGAAGATGTAGACTTACATAATCATTATGAACAGATAAAAAGATATTTAAAACAATCTAGGTGTAATATTGGAATTTTGTACAATTATCATAAAATTATCGTCTTGACTAGACAAGGTAATATTTGGAAAACTAATTATCTCAAGAGCCTTAGAGAAGTAGAAAATTTTGTTGTACCACAAATTAATATTATTGATAATGGTTTATCAGAATTTGAAAAAGCTCAAAACGGAAATTTTGAAAATTTTGTTACCCTTGTCAAAAAGTATGGTAAATATACCACTCATAGAATAGTTTTTAAAGTGAAACACCAGGTATCAGAAATAGAAGGATATTTATTCAATATTCAAGAAAATAAAGTTTACTACAAAATATGTGGGCAATATGGTCAAAAATACAAAAGCTTTGATCGCCAAGATTTTGACAAACTAATTTCTATCACGTATTGAGCAACCCCCCAACAAGTATCTCATACCGTTTCACTTTATTGGTGATACAAATCATGGAATTGGGCGCAAGCATTGCGCCCCTACATATCCCCTACATAGGTATCAATATTTTTGTGAATTGGTATCAGCTGTTTCTGCGTATACGTCTACATTCTTTCACTCCTTCCCTCCTTCCCTCCGACTCTCTGGGCGGGGAAACCCCGCCCCTACTCGTTCACTCTTCCCCTCTACTCTGCTTCCGACTCAAAGGTAATGTGCCCAGATTTATAAGCAGGTGGTTCCACATGAATTAATATTCTGGCGGGACTAAAACGTTGTTCTAAAACCCTTTCTACCTCTTCAGTAATGCGGTGAGCAGTTTCCACATCACTAGCATCCACAACTAGGTGCATTTCAATAAAAACTTGACGACCTACCACACCACGGGAGGCGATATCATGGCAGTCAATGGTTCCTTTCACACAAAGAACCATATCATGAATTACCTCCGGTGCGATCGCCATTTCATCCACTAACCAAGGTAAATTCTCTTTTAAAACTGACCAACCACTCCAAAATACCAACAAAGCAACGGGGAAAGCTAACACTATATCTAACCACTGATAACCCATCCACACCCCAATCAATCCACCAATTACGGTAATTGTCACCCAGACATCACTCATGGTATGTTTAGCATCGGCAATCAAAATCGGGCTATGAACCCGGTAGCCGACATGACGCTCGTAAAACGCCACAAAAATATTTACACCCAGAACAATTAATAATAACCACAACTCCGGTGCAGATACTTTAACAGAGCCACCACCTTGAACAATCCGCTCCACTGCTCCTTGTAAAATTTCAAAGCAAGCTATACCTAAAAAAGCAGCAATTCCTAAAGCACCCACTGCTTCAAATTTTAGGTGTCCGTAGGGATGCTCCCGATCTGGATGTGGTGAAGAAAATCGACTAGCAATTAATCCCAAAACATTGTTAGCACTATCGGTGACGCTATGTAAAGCATCAGCCAATAAACTTAAAGAACCAGTCCACCATCCAATTACCCCCTTTAACCCCATGACAAAGATATTCAACAGCAGGGTAATAATTAAAACTTTTCTGACTGTGGTGCGGTTGTCGGCAATCATGGGTCACTTTTCAGACTAAGTTCTTAGACCTATACTGTAGAACTTAATGCACCAAATAATACCAACAAAATATGTACAACTATTACCGACTAAAGATTTAATTTGGCTGCAACATAAATATGAAATTGAATTTAGTTGAGATTATTTTTAATCAGTCAAAGCTATGATATCTATAATCATTGACTTTAATCTATTCTTTAGATTATATTTTTTTGCATTAATCCAATATATATTTAAATTACTTATATATCTCACTCACAAATAGCACTCACCTTTGAGATAATGCACCTACCCAGGAAAATGGTACTTGTAGCAATATATTTGTCATAGCCCATGTCCTCGACTCATCTCACCCTTAATTTGGTGGAAGGTTCCGTTTCCTTTAGTTTTTCTCCTGCAGCAGCTAGAGAATTACAAGCAGAAATTGATATATTAATGCAAAGCTTAAAAGCGATCGCTACTAACCAACCTCCAGGAAAAAATAAGGCCAATCCCCAAGCAAGTATGGAATATCAACATACACAAGAGGTATTCCTAGAAATTTTTTGCAACCCCAATATTTGGCCTACACCCTTTGCTGCGAAAGTTCTAGTTACAATCCGTGATGCTAATATTCGCTTAACGACGGAAGCCGAACTGACACGGATGATTGAAGATATTCATCAATATTTGGAACAAAATTCCTAAATAAAAATGAGAGACGTTGCTATCCAACGTCTCAAATATAGCCATAAATTTTTCAGCCAAGGGAATCCCAAATAAAAAAATGTCCCAAAATTTCATAGTGGTACAGGCATTAGAGACTTCCAGATTAAAAAATATCCCAAAGTCATTTTACCAATTGTATGATTCGTAGGGGCGGGGTTAACCCGCCCCTACGATGTGGGATAATTTATTTCTTGGAAGTCCCCAAATATTCCATTGACTTTAACAATAATTTATTTGTAAGGAGTAATTATCACAGGAGAAACTAAGAACCCCACAACAATCTCTATGAGTAGGGTAAAAGGGATGACGCACTCCTTACTCTATCCCCTCAGATTTCACCTTTGGGAACTAGAATTACGGAAACTAATAGGTAGACACAAGCAAAATATTAGTGTTACAAGTCCTGACAATACAGATAGTAATTGCCAAAGATAAGATATTGAATCCCGATACTTTTAATCCCTGATACTTTATATATTGGATCGGAAATGATAATTTTGGTTCTATCTGGCGCAAACAGTAGCAGAGATTATCCCTGGGATGATTTATTAGAGATCTGTAATTTTAATTTACAGACTCCACAACATTACTTCCCATTGCTAATAAATCGCTTGTAAAACCAAGATTAATCGTTTTCCCACTGTTCCCGACCTATTAAATCAGCAATCCGATCCCGTAACAAGAAATCACATTGTTCTAATTCACACTCAATGCAAGCCCATTCTCTCGCTGGTATGTACTGACAAAGGGCATATATTGGTTGCTGACGGCTAACCACTCCCTTTTGTACCAGTCGGCGTGCTTCGTCCTGGATCACATCCAAAGAGAAGTAATTAATAGTAGACACCGTATTCGCGCTCATTATTTTTACTCACGAATTTATACGTAAATATGATTCCCAAAATTTATTGGGAACGAACATCCCAAGAAACACACGTGTTGCTAGTCTTTTGTAGTTTACAATACTGAACTATTTACATTTTGACGCTAACACACCTCAAATTATCTAAAGAAATATTGCAAATGTCAAGATAAGATAACATTATGGTGTTCTCTAGTAATTAGTGCCCTAACCACAAACAAATGAAGTGGTTGATTTAACTTAATCTTATTTTTACATAGTTTGTGTCATATCAGTCTTTTTATGTAGTTAAGATTACGTAATTGCGGTTTTTGCGGTGAATCAACACTGAATGATGGAGAATAGTTACAGTTCAAAGAGATTTAGCAATGCGGTTTCTTGGGCTATGGGCATTTGTCCATAGGAAAAAACCCCTGGAGTTTCTGTCTGCATTAAGGGTATAAACTGGTTCCACACATAAGGGCTACCGTATACTATTAATGCCTGGAGACAACCATCTGTTAACAGTTTTTTAAGCAAGTCCTCAGCAGCTTGATTGATTCCGGCACTGCCGCGAAAGGGATTTCCCCGGATAAATAGCTGTAGCAGAGTCGGGTAATTACTGGAAAAATGGATCGAATTGGGATGATAATGATCGCAAATTTGGGTTTGATATCCCATCTTGGTTGGCAGACAAATTGCAGGGGCTAAATGGTTGATATAGGGGCATTTGAGCAGGTCATCGACCACAATCAGGTTCCGTAGTCCAGTAGGATTTTCTGCTGACGAGGAATTATTAACTTGTGTTGCGTTTCTGAATTTTGCCGGGGAAAGGGGTAAATAGCCATGGGTGATTAGACTGTGCCGAAGAATTTCTTTGACCGTAGTCTGAGCTTCTGTACTGGCGATTTGATGAGTAAAATTACTCACCTCGGTTCTCTGGTAAGCAATTTTGCCTTTGGCTTGCCAAATACGCTCCACAGACTCCCGAATTCGCGATCGCTCAATTCTCCCACTTTCTACGGCTTCACAGACGCTGCTAATTGCTCCTTCTGGGTCAGCAGGCATAAGTAAAATATCTGCTCCGGCCTCCACAGCCATCACAGGAGCCTCATTTGCACCATAACGATTAGCGATCGCACCCATAACTAAGGCATCGGTGCTAATTAAGCCAGAAAAACCTAATTGTTGGCGCAGTTTACCCGTCAAAATTTGCGGTGAGAGAGTTGCAGGTAATTGTTGATCCCAGGCGGGGATCAAGAGATGGGCGCTCATTACCGTATCCACCCCAGCAGCGATCGCAGCTTGGAAAGGGGGTAATTCCACCTCTGCTAACCGAGTTGGAGAATGAGCGATCGCCGGCAACTCTAAGTGGGAATCCACCGCCGTATCTCCATGACCGGGAAAATGCTTAGCTGATGTAATAACAGGGTATTTTTTAGTACCACGAATAAAAGCACAGGCTAATTCCTTTACCTCATTCGTATTTTCCCCAAATGCACGGACATTAATTACCGGATTATCTGGATTATTATTTACATCCACCACCGGAGCCAACACCCAGTTAATGCCGATAGCTAAAGCTTCTTGAGCAGTAAGTTCGCCCATTTTTTCGGCATAATGCAACCCTAACTTTTGGTCTTGGTGAAAAATAGCACTTAGAGCCATTGGTGGAGGGAACCAAGTTGCACCGCTAAAACGCTGTCCCACCCCTTCCTCTATATCAGCTGCAATTAATAAAGGAATGTTTGCCCTATCTTGCAACTGTTGAATGCGGATCGCCAATTCTCCTGCACTAGCTCCCAGAAAAATTATTCCTCCGATCCCCAAATCTTGCACCCAGTGTTTTAATTTAGCTGCTGGTGGTTCCCAGGCAGGATATTGAATTTGATGATCGAAAAGGTAGCCAGAAGCGCGGACAACCACCATCTGAGCTACTTGTTGAGCAAGTGAGAGTTTATCAATATCAGGTAGCATAGGAACTTGAGTTGCAATGATTTATATTTGTAGTTACGGCTACATATACCCTGGGCAAAGAGTTTTGCAGATCGAGTCATTATGATGTGAGCCGAAAACTATCTCACAGATTGCATTGATTGCAGCTGATCAACTACAAGCAATTCAAAACTTGAGTATATATGCAACTCCTTTATTCCTCTAGCTCCCATAGTTGTATTTAAACAAATTAGTTCTAGTCATGTCTGTAAATTGATTGGCGAATTTCCTAGAGGCAATTGTTGTCAAAGTTACGTACTAGCTTGAAAATGGTTGTTAGTTGTTAGTTGTTAGTTGACGGTTGACAGTGGGTCAGAAACATTTTTCATGGCTTGGTTGTGGGATTTGACCGTGGGGGGCTAGCTTGAAAATGGTTAAGAAGCGCGGAGTTTGTAGGGGCGCATTGCGTGCGCCCTTTTTAGGGAGTCGCTCGTCAATCCAAAACCCAAAATTGAAGGAAAACCGATCAAGCAATTTTCAATGAAAACGCGATCGCATATACAATTCTCTTGCAGTAAAGATATATTTTTATCAGGAACCTCCGGTATGGGTAAAACAAGCGCGTCTTTAGACCTGGGATACAAGCGACACGAGTGACTTTAGTCACTGTATCAATTTAACTTCATTTTGTTAACTTTCGTCCTGGTGATAGATAGAAATGTTGTATAGTGGTATGGGAGGTGATGAGAATGACATTTACACTCACCTATGAATTTAAGCTAAAACCTACTGCTGACCA
Source organism: Calothrix sp. MO_167.B12 (assembly GCA_030066045.1). Lineage (GTDB taxonomy): Bacteria > Cyanobacteriota > Cyanobacteriia > Cyanobacteriales > Nostocaceae > Calothrix_A. The sequence goes on along the minus strand of JASJCJ010000018.1, from coordinate 41,349 downwards.
GAAAGAAATATTTAACGAGTGGCTAGAGACGAACCGTCAGGTATATAACTATGCTTTGGGTGAGCGTAAGGACTGGTATAAATCTCGTGCGTGTGATGTAAATTCATGCTCTATCAAGAGTCAGTATATAATTTCTGCTGATGCTCCTAGACCTACATACAACAGTCAAGCCAAGGCTTTAACTGAGGCTAAAAAACAATATCCACATCTTAAGCGGGTTGGGTCCCAAGTGTTGCAACAGACATTAAAGCGGGTTGAAACAGCTTTCACTTCGATGTGGGAACGTAACTTTGGATTTCCCAGATTTAAAAAGCGTGGTCGGATGCGAAGTTTTGTTTTTCCTCAGTTCAAAAACAATCCTGTTATGGGCAACAAGATTAAATTGCCTGTAATTGGTGTGGTTGGATTTAGAAAATCCCGACCAATACCAGAAGATGCAAAGGTTAAGCAAGTGAGAATTGTTAAGCGTGTTTCTGGATGGTATGCAATGATAACGTTGCAGTGGGATGTAAATGTACCTCAACGCCACTTGCTTTATGCCGGGGAACCCGTCCACCGCAGTGGCTCACCTATGCCACATGGTAAGGCTTTGGGTGTAGATGTGGGTTTAACGTCAATGGTTGCAACTTCTAACGGTCTTTTAGTCAAGCGTCCGAGGTTTTTTGTTGATGCCGAACGTAAGCTGAAATTGCTACAACAGCGTGTTTCCAGAAAACCCAAAGGCTCGAACAATTGGCATAAGGCACTTGGGAAGGTTGCAAAGCTCCATGAATACGTTGCTAATTGTCGTAAAGATTGGCATAGAAAGCTTTCACATCAACTATGTGATGGTGTGGGGATGATATTTGTAGAGGATTTAAATTTAGTTGGTCTATCCCGTGGGATGTTGGGTAAACATTGCCTAGATGCAGGTTTTGGTCAATTCTTCAACATCCTTGAGCAAACTTGTTTTAAGCGTGGTGTCTATTTTCAAAAAGTAGATGCACGGAAAACAAGCCAAATATGCCCCAACTGCCAACACGAAACAGGTAAGAAGACATTAGCAGAGCGTGTTCATAAATGCGACAATTGCGGCTACACAACTGATAGAGATGTTGCCGCATCTCAAGTAGTTCTAATTAGAGGACTTGCAGCCGTAGGGCATACGGTGAAGATGCTTTCTGAGGGTAAAGCGGTTGCGCTCCCTATGATGAAAGAATCTCAGTGTCTTTAGACCTGAGAGTGTCAACATCTACATCCCCTAATTTTTGTTGGTTACTAAATTTATGAAGTCCTATCTTGTCGCTGCTATTCAAATGACCAGTGTGCCCAATCTCCAAAAAAATTTGGCACAAGCAGAGGAATTAATTGATTTAGCCGTCCGTCAAGGAGCTGAATTAGTTGGTTTGCCAGAAAATTTTCCATTTTTAGGGGAAGAAGCAGACAAACTCGCTCAAGCTAAAACTATTGCCCACCAGAGCGAACATTTTCTCAAAACAATGGCACAACGTTATCAAATTACCATTCTCGGTGGTGGTTTTCCCGTACCTGTGGAGCAGACAAACAAGGTATACAATACTGCATTGCTAATCGATGCTAACGGGCAAGAGATCAGTCGCTATCATAAAGTACACTTATTCGATGTTAATGTTCCTGATGGCAATACCTACCAAGAATCTAGAACCGTGATGGCAGGGAAGGAAATGCCCCAGATTTTCAACTCTCCAGACTTTGGTAAGATTGGCATTTCTGTATGTTACGATGTCCGGTTTCCGGAACTTTACCGTCAGATGTCCCACCAAGGACTGGATGCCATTTTTGTACCGGCAGCATTTACCGCTTTTACAGGGAAAGACCATTGGCAAGTATTGTTACAAGCCAGAGCCATTGAAAATACCTGTTATGTCATAGCACCAGCACAAACCGGAAACCACTACGCTCGTCGCCAAACCCACGGACACGCCATGATTATCGACCCTTGGGGAGTAATTCTCGCCGATGCAGGGGATAAACCCGGAGTAGCGATCGCAGAAATTAATCCCTCTCGTTTAGAGCAGGTACGCCGTCAAATGCCTAGTTTGCAACACCGGGTATTTGGCTAATTGAACAATGGTAGGTAAGTTAATACACAGCTAAATTGTATAAAGTAAAAAAATCAGGTGATTGTAGTGCGGAGAGAAGCGCGTTGCGGGGGTTCCCCCCGTTGTAGCGACTTCGGGGCATCCTGCCCGCTTTATATATACAATTTAGACGCTTAACAGCTTAGTAGTGCCTCTAGTGTTCCAGCATAGGTAAGAGATCCCCGACTTATGAATTAATAAGTAACTGGGTCAAACTAAATATAAAATCTCACCCCCTCTCCTTAATAAGGAGAGGGGCTGGGGGTGAGGTAAGCGTCTTACATTTAATTACACCTACCTACTTATCCCCACATCATAGGGATTCTTTGGATAAAAGTCGGGGATCTCAACAGCCGCAACTGATCAAATTACTTATTACTTACTTTATCTAGTGTTGCGCCACATTAGTTTTGTGAATTTATTGTAGTGCGGGCATCTTGCCCGCTTGCTGATTACAGCAGGGAGCGAGACGCTCCCACTACATTTTTTACCCTTCAGAACTTATGAGACAAACCACTAGCTCTCCCACAAATTTTTTCGTTCACCCTGTAGCAGGAGACTGCATTGCAACCAAAACAAGATTCACAGCCATCGTGGATTACCCGGTGTTGTGCTGCTGTACTACTCTTGGGTCAAGCATGGCTACACTTTGTACAAGGCAAAACCCATTATCGGCAAATTTTAGAACATATGGTCACAGTTGGTCCTGGTTCTATTTATCCAGTGCTACTCGTGAATCTATTTGCAGGGATGATTTTTACCATTCAAACTGCTAGAGAACTAGCTAGATTTGATGCGGTAAGTGCTGTCGGTGGTGCTTTCGCTTTGGCTTTTTGCCGGGAATTAGCTCCGATTTTGACAGCTAGTATCATCGCCGGACAAGTTGGTTCTGCCTTTGCTGCGGAAATTGGGGCAATGCAAGTAACGGAACAAATAGATGCTTTGTATTTGCTCAAAACCGATCCGATTGATTATCTAGTACTTCCTCGGATGATTGCTTGCTGTTTGATGTTACCAGTAGTCAATATTTTGGGTTTGGTGGTGGGAATTAGTGGTGGAGTTGTGGCAGCTGCCTATTTTTACAATATGACTCCAGAGACATTTTTGGAGTCGGTGAGAAGTTTTTTAGCCATATCCGATTTACTAGTTGTATTGTTAAAAGGTTTCATTTTTGGTGCTCTGATTGCGACTATTGGTTGTAGTTGGGGACTAACAACTACCCGAGGGGTGAAAGAAATTGGTAAATCAGCTACAGCTGCGGTAGTTACTACTTGGGTTGCTATTTTTATGATAGATTTTCTCATTTCTGTGGCAATCTTTGAGCATCCAATTGTATGAATACTAGGTAGTATCGTCTAGTCGCGAATTAATTTTGCCTGCAAATGCCACAATTCAAAACCGTTATACCAATTCAAATAATGTTGGCGACACATACATTCCTCGTAAGGGCACGGCATCCATAATCTTTTGGTGTATAAAATTATCACTCTGGTGCCGTGTCCCTACTTAGGGCTTGCATTCTTTTTTCAAAGTGCGACGTAAGGAAGCAATCCCAAATTCAAGTTATATTAGGTTCGCTTAATTACTTATATAGTGCTACGAAATTAGGTTAGGAGAGTTCAAGACAAGACCTGATCCCTAATATAATCAGCTGTTCGCATAGCTAGTGCCACCATAGTCAATGTGGGATTGACGGCTGCGGAACCCACAAAAGAACTGCCACCAGCGACGAACAGGTTGGAGATGCCATGTACCTTACCATATTGGTCTACTACACTGCTCTTGAGGTCTTTACCCATACGACAAGTACCATGATGATGGGCAGTGGTGGTAAATTCCTGAAATTGGAAGAATTTGGTTTGTTCGGCATCCGTTGCTGAAGCTATCTTTTTAAACAACTGACTGGCAAACTTATAGGTTTCGTAGTCCCGCTCATCTGTCTTGTATTCAACGTGAGCAAAAGGATCTCCAAAGCGATCGCGCTTTTTAGAAAGAGTAACATACTTTCCTGGTCCTACGGAAACTTCTGAGTGGAAACGAATCCCATGCCAATGCTTGATATCTTCAAAATTGGCCAGCACATCTGCGGCTGTTTTCCATTTCTCAGGGGAAGCAAAGAGAAACTCATCTGGTGCATTGATAAATGGAAACTCAATCTTAATTCCTCCATGTTTCTTGCGGGTAGGAGGATCGAGAAATTGATGGGATTGTCCTGTCCAACCACCAAATCTGGCAGGATATGTAGGTTTTTTGTAGCGTAGTTCACCATGCCATCCATGATGAAAGCTTAAGTGTTTGCCCACATGTCCGGAATTATTCCCAATTCCATTGGGATGTTGTTCATTTTTTGACAACAGTAACAGACGTGGTGATTCAATGGCATTGGCTGCAATAATAACTACTTTAGCAGCGTGTTCTTTTTGTTTGGCTTGATTATTCTGCTGATATACAATTCCTGTAGCTCGTCCAGATTTATCTGTGATAATTCTTCTGACTGTGACGTTGGCATGGACTTTACATTTACCAGTTTTTTTAGCTAACTGTAGGTGATAGTTGGGAGAATAACGGGCACCATTAGGACAAACCTGACAGGGACCATAATTATCACATGCAGGTCTGTCTCCATACTTCAGACGAGTCCTTGCTTGGGGTGTAGAGTGCAAGATAATCCCTTTTGCCTTTAGTTTTTCAGCGAAGATTTGATCTTGATAGCTGAGTTCAAAGGGTGGTAGAGGATAAGGCTTGGAACGACGAGGTGCGAATGGGTTATCGGCATCGGTTCCGGAAACTCCCAAAAATTCCTCAGCTTTGCTGTAGTAAGCCTCGATGTCATCATAAGTAATCGGCCAATCTTCACCATAGCCATAGAGGGTTTTAGTTTTAAAGTCACTGGGAATCATCCTCAGTGTAATTGCTGACCATCTTGTAGAACTTCCTCCTTCTACTGCGTAAAAATCACCATTGAGATTGTGTTTTAAGTCACTTGAACGAGTAATATCTTTTAGGTCTGGGGGCAGACGGTAAGCAGGATTTTCGTAAACATAAGCTATTTCTTCTTCAAATTGAGTCCGGTGGGGGTAAGGGTATTCAGGGCCCTTTTCAAAAATATCCACATCGTAGCCTTTTTGAGTCAGCAGATAGGCAATGGTGGTGCCCACAATTCCCGAACCAACAATCGCAATGGTACTTTGAGTCATTTCTGTTATCAGTTATCAGTTATTAGCTACCCCATCGATAAATCGAAGGGTTAATGAAACTCACCAACAAATTTTTGACTCTCCACGGATAAATCCACACGGCTTGATGAGAGTCTATTTTTGTTCATATCAATTGCCTTAAAGATTAGTTGTGCATTGATAATTGGGGGTTTTGAATTTTTGCCACTTGCTCGGGTTCTATTTTGTAGTTATTCAGTCCACGGGGTTGAGTCCGCCAACATTCATAACCAATTAAAATCAAAGCATCTGTTCTGGCAAATAGTTGGAAAATTTCCCGCACTATAAATTTGTCAAAGTACCATTTATTTCTTTCTAAAATAGTCAAGCGAAAGTTTTCTACCTTTAGTGGTAAAGCACTTGAAGCAGGGATCATTGCGACTCGATCTAGAATTTTGTGTCGTGTGGCAATATCAACCTCAGGGAAATTGCGTGAGCTAACTTTTTTCGCTTCTTGATTGAGGATAGTAGCAAATTTTTCATACAATTCATTGTATCCAGGTACTTTCTTGGCGTGCCACTGGAAAAATTTTTCGTAGATACTCTTGTTTTGTAACTTATCCCCCAGCAGTGCTTCTGTAGTTGCCATTAAGGATTGCAAGGTGCTTGCTTTGAGGGAACCAGGAGCTGCATCTGGCAGATTTTGGGCTGATTTATACCATGTATAAAATTTCTGATATATCCCCTCTTTCCAACCTGGTAATGCTGCTGCTCCGATAACTGTCACAGTTAATGTTGTGCCGAAAATGGTGATAAATTTACGTCTTTTCATCGATTTTTATGAATTCATAACTAAAAAATAAAATTGTTCTTGTTGAAGAAGAAAGATTTGGGAATGTCTACTAGCTTGAAAATGGTTGTTAGTTGTTAGTTGCTAGTTGTTAGTTGACAGCTTAGGTGTGGGAGCCACACTCGAGATATTTTCATGGGCAGGTTGTGAGATTGTCTTGTGGGAGGCTAGCTAGAAAATAGGGAGTGAAGGAGGGAAGGAGTGAAGGAGGGAAGGAGGGAAGGAGTAGGGGCGGGGTTTCCCCGCCCAGAGTTAGGGAATTATTTTCATGCTTGGTTATGTACAAAAGTTCATGGGAGACTAACTTGAAAATAGGGAATAGGGAAAAGGTAAGAGGTATTTTCATGATTGGTTGTGTACAAACGTTCATGAGAGAGTAGTTAGTTAGTTTCCATTCCCAAACTCTTTTCAACTTGCAATGGAGTACCAGTTGGAAATACTGAGCCAAGTCGGATGTTCACTTTGTCACCCGTAATTTTCACCCGCATTTGCTTACCGTCCCACTGCCAATCGAGTTTGCCATTGGGCATGGGTAATCCCCCTACACTCATGGGCTGATTCAGCCAATTTTGGGGTATGCCAGCACCAATTACCACTGTGGGTTGATTGGCATCTAAGTCGGAGTATGCCAGCATATCTAATTGCAATAACAACATCTCCGCAGCAGTCCAATAGTGAGGAGTGACGTGCTGGGGCTTCACCCATCCCCGTACTTTTTGCCAACGTTTGAAACTATTTTCCTCTCCATGTCCTTCCCACCAGGTATATAGTCCGGGGGATGCTTGGTTATTCCAAAACCAACGTAAGGTTGTCCATAAACGTTCTGGTTGATTGACAAATAGCCATTGATGTGATTCGGCAACATCAAAATAAGTCCATAGAGGGGTAGAACGAAATCCTCCTTGAGCATCTCGCAGTTTCTGCCAACGTTTTTCTAAACCTTGAACAATGGCATCTTTTTGATTCACACCCACTGAAGTTTGCCACAGGGCGCTAATATAAGTGCGATCGTTATCTGCTTCTTGAGTTTGCAAGGCTTTTTCCCAGGCTTGCTGCAACTTTTTGGCTGCATCGCGCCAACGTAGGGCATCTGCTGGTTGATTCATTCGCTCTGCCAAGGATGCGGCATCCATTAGTCCCCGGTAGCTGACGGCATTGACAAACATCAGGGGACGGTGTCCATCCATGCGACCAATTATTAAACCATTGCGAGCAGGTTCGGCGACTAAATTAACTTCCGGATCTGGTTTTTCTTTGGGCACAACTGGACCACTAAAAGAGTGATAAATGGGTTCAGTTGTGGTCATCATCTTTAAAATAAATTCGGCTTTGCGTCGCACATCAGGCCAGATGGACTGGTCATATTTTGGCTGCTTCAGGCGTTGTGCTACCTCTGACAAAGCCCAGATGGATAACCCCGGTGCATCTGCTTCGGCCCCAAAACCCCCAAAGAAATCATTTTTAGCAAAGTAGTTAGCCAATTCCTGGGCATCCTGGAGTTTGCCAGCGCGAGCGAGGGCGACTACTGTATATGCTCCATCTCGCTGCCAAGCCAAGGGGTAGTTGGTTGGTTCACCAGGACGGGTTTGTTTGCCTACTAAACCCATCATCAGGTGGGCAACTTGGGCATTCAGGCTGGCAGTGAATTGTTTATCGGGTAGATTTAAATCAATTCCAGGCTGGGTAGTGCTAAAAGTAACTTTGGTTGGGGTTGCTGGTTTTTTGATATCTTCAATTTCCAGATTCCAGTTGTTACCCTTGGCTAACTCAAATCGGGCATAACCCCAGCCATTTTTACCTGACCAAGTACTGAGCTTGGAGGTTTCATTCACCCAACCTTTGTGTCCTTCTTCGCCTAAGTATACCTTGGTGGGAGTAGTATTGAGAGTTACAGACCAGTGTTGATTAATTAATAGTTGCTTGCCATCCCAATTTAATGATTTAATTGCTCCTCCTGCTGGTCCCACACTACGGATGACAATCTGTGGTTTTAAGTTTGGATTGGGTTGGGTTTTGAGATGGAGTTGCCAAGCTTTCGAGCCTTTAGCAGACCACTGTGCTTGATAGTATTTTGTTTTCGTCAGAATACCAGGAATTGTTTGATTTTGGTTCCAGTTTAATTGTTGGTCAATTTCCTTCAGGGGAATACTATCGCTAGTTGTTTGCAGATTTCCCGCTTGATCAGTTAGCCACAAAGAAACGCCAAAACTACCCACAGATGGACTAAAACTGCCACCTGGTTCGTGGTAAGCCTTGTCTACTTCCAAACTGCCAGGTGCGGCAAGTACTACGTGCCCTGTGCCCCGAGGCCAAGGATCTTGAGGACGCAGTCGCATTTGTTGTAAGACTTGGTGACGTTGGGGAGCTAGGCTATTGACAGCATCTACTGCTTTGTGAAACTGAATGAAATTGTTTGTCCCAGCAGTTACAATTAATGCACCCGTGAGTAACAATGCGATCGCCCGGGCACGGGTAAATGTACTGTAGGCTGCTAATAAAATTAATAAGGGTACGAAATGCAATGAGTATAGAAAAGTTTCATCCCCATATAATAAATGCAGTGCCAAATTTCCCAGGAGTGTTAATCCCATTACTATCCGGAATTTCCCATGTTCTCTACCAGAAAAGAAACCCCACACACCTAACCCTAACAGTGCAGTCCACAACACCACTGCAACCATCCCCCAAACAGTTCCCGAACCTGGTTGAGATAATTGGGTGAGCATGATGGGAAAGTCAAGAATCCCAGCATATTTTTGGGCATCCACATTGATGGCTGGCATAACCATCGTGTGGGCAATAAAAGATTTCAGGATATGTAGCGGTCCCCCAGAGGAAGACATGAGCATATAGCTTTCTTCTTCCCGATCCCCTAGAAAAAAGACTGCACTCCGAAAAATGATCTTTTGCACTGTCCACAGCAACACCACAAGGCACAATGTATTGATTGTGATTTGCAAGGCACGCTTTTTGGGATGGTTGACAATAGTTGCGAGGATGCCTGCCATCCAGTTAGTTGTGGTCATGCTTAATGTCATGGCACTGACCCCTACATACCACGCGGATGAAAACTGGCGATATTCGGTGAACACCACAAAACACAATCCCAACAAAATTGTCAGTGAACCAAATGAGTAGGTTTCTGGGACAACAAACCAAAACATTGCCCCTGCACTCACAGTTGCCAAGATACTGAACAACATGGCATCTAAGCGATGACAACCAATTAATCGCAATAAGGTAAACAGGGTGGCAATCCAGAGAACTGCCACTGCTGCGATTACTACTGCCACTGCGATGTCAGGTTCTAAGCTGAACAACTTTTTCAGCAACAAAACTGGTGGGAAGGCGAGCAGGGAGAATAATGGATGTACCTTAACTCGATAATGGTCGCTTTTGCGATCGACCATATTGTTAAATACCCGTGATACATCCGCTTCAAACCATACACTACTAGCCTGATTATCAAAAAGTATGGGATTAATTAGTTGTGCCCCTTGATAAGCAGCAACTGCTGCCAGTGTAGCAAGGACACATATTAGTACAATGTCCCACAAATTTTGGCGGATTTGAATAGTAATTTTCGCTGGTAGATCGTTCAAAATCATACCAACTTCAAATCGCTGTTTAAATTTACTTATATATCCATCCATGTTGCAGAAATAAAATTCAATTTAAGGGAACAGGGAATAGGGAATAGGGAACGGGTAATTATGATAGATATGAACCCATAAATATTTATCTTGGAACACAAATAAAAAGATAAGAATTATTAGCTTTTCATTTGTATTTATATTTGCCTTTGCTTATGACGATGGGGAGGATTATTTTTCACCTTTCCCCTCTTGATGATTATTATCACCTTGGCATCATCAGCAAATTAGATTTTTTTACCCAAAGCAATTGTAAAAATAGCACTTAACATCAAACCAATTCCCATCCATTGAGATGTAGATACTTTTTCCCCCAACATTATCGCCCCACTAATAGTTGTGGCTAAAATTGTTAATCCAATGACTAAAGGATAGGCAACAGATAAATTAAATTTTCCTAGTACTACAATATAAAAAATTGTGCTTACACCATAAGCAGTAATCCCTCCAAGCAAATAAACATTTAAGAGCTGTTGACCAGAACCTAATTTCAATAAGGTTTGAGCAATTGTATTCAAGCCAACTGTTGTCAAAATCAACAAAGGTAAAAAGAACTGGCTATTCATATTGCAAATGTTTTTGTTCCATGCACTGCTAATTTAATTGATGGGGTTATTGGGGTTATTCATCTTAATAGATATTGCTTGAATTTCTATAAAATACAGCATCAAAACCCCAAAGTTCATGTCCTTTGGGATATGGTCGCTGTACCCACCTCCCTGCTATGATTTCCCACCATCGGGGTGGATGTGGTAGTGTGGCAACCTGAATACAGCTACATCCACAAAGTCTTGCTCCCATCACGTCAGTGTGTAAACTGTCACCAATCACTACCACTTGGTTAGGTGGTAGCTGCATAGAAGTCATTGCCTTGCGAAATGATTGGGGAAATGGCTTTTTTGCTGGGCTAATAGCTGGAATATCCAAACGTTCAGACCAATATCGGACACGATAACGACGTTTACCATTTGAGAGCAGAAAAAAACTCAATCCTGCTAACTTTGCTTGTCTAATCCAATCTTCTGCTTTTGGAGATAAATAATGGTCGTCTTCAGAAACTATAGTATTGTCTAAATCGAGGATGACTCCTCTGATATCCATATTTATCAACTTATCAATCTCGATATTAGCTAGTGTATAGGCTTGTCGAGGCAATGTGTGGGTAGTATGAGAGCTTTGTCTTTTTCTGGCTTGAAAGTAAGTAAATCCAGAAGAAAAGGAGTTAAATATTTTGCTCAAATTACTTGTAAAATTTACCATCTATAAGTTTCCTAGATATTTACGACTATTGTTACTGAATAAAATTTACCTGCTTCCCATAGAGAATCATGAAACAGGTTAAAACCCAACAGCAGACATTAAGTAAAATTGGCAAGTCTTTCAAGAGAATTTCTTCTGGCCGCTCACTACGTCCCCCTTTCTCTGTGCTCAGGTCGTTGGAACGAGCGATTTCCTCAGGATCGCTTAAGAGCTGATAGCGAAAAATTCCGTACAAAACGAAGGGTAAAGTTAGTAACATCCATGCAGTAGAAGCACCACCGACAATTGGGCCTGAACTCCAAAGAGTATAAGTCACAACACATCCTGTAGTGACTATATTCTCCATGCGGTGGAGCAATGATAGGGAGTAGCGTTGGAGTACTGTACGGGTTTTGCTACCTTTGATTTGTGCTAACCGGAGTTCGGCTTTGCGTTTTTCAATTGCCAAAAACAGTGCCAGCATGGCTGTGCAAACAACAAACCAAGAAGATAAAACAATATTTGTAGCCGCCGCACCACTATAAGCTCGCAGCACAAAGCCTGTAGCGATCGCTCCAACATCCAAAATCACCATCCGCTTCAGGCGTAAGTTATAAGCTACTTGCAATATGGCATAGGCAATAATAGTTGTACCTAAAGCAGGCGATCGCAGCCAAGCAATGGTAATAGAACTTACCAGTAGTACTACTGCCATTGTCAATGCGATGGGGATACTAACTAATCCCGCAGCAATGGGACGCTTACACTTAACAGGATGTTGGCGATCAGATTTGACATCTACAATGTCATTAAACAAATAGAAACTACTAGATGCACAGCAAAAAAGTAAAAATGCTAATAAACTACCCAAAAAAGATTGTAGATTGATGCTAAATGCAAATAAGGGTGCGGCAAATACTATTAGATTTTTTGTCCATTGTTTGGGACGCAGAGCATTGATGTACGCACATTTCACATCATTATTTTTTACACCAGTTCTAGGCTTTTTTGTCGGACGTAAAATTGATCGCAAACTCATTTACTTATCGTCACTGGCTACTAGTTCATAGATATACTAGTACTTCTCCTATTATTTATTTGAACATAAAAAATTTAATCTTTACAGTCTCTTGAATATTCTTCTTAGTATATTCACTTAAACTTTACTTTTCTCGATCAAAAAATACTTGGCTCTACCGAATTCTTGCTCAAGAAAGACAGAAGGAGTTCGGAGTTCGGAGTTCGGAGTTCGGAGTTCAGGAGTAGGGGCGGGGTTTCCCCGCCCAAAGTGAGGGGATTATTTTCATGTTTGGTTACGTACAAAAGTACATGAGGGACTGATTTGAAAGAGGGTGTGGAGTATAGAATGTGGGGTGTAGGTTGTAGAGTAAAAATCCTTTTTCATCACGAAGGATGAAAAAAATTTCATCGGCAATACCTTGAAAGTAGAAGAAAAGAATAAGTTTAATTGTTAATTTCTAATTCTTCATTGATATTTGGTGGTAACAGGTAAATTATCCCAGAAATTATCGTTAAAATCACTGATATCCAGAAGGCTATGAGGGTAGGTAATTGCCACCATTCAGATAAAGGTGCAATCAGAAATGCAATTGCTACGATTTGACTGACGGTTTTGAGCTTACCCCAAATATTTGCCCCGGTAATTGTGGGTTGATTTACTCGCCAACCTGCGATCGCTAGTTCCCGTGCTAAAATCACAAATACTGCCCAAGCTGGTATTTCTCCTAGTTCTACCAATGCCATTAAAGGTGCTAAAACTAACAATTTATCAACTAAAGGATCTAGAAATTTACCTAAATCGCTAATTTGGTTTAGTTTTCTAGCTAAATAACCATCTAACCAGTCAGTACCAGCCGCAATCAGAAAAATTACTAAGCAAATCCATCTTGTTTGTATAGTAGGGTTATGTAAACCATATAAAAGAAATGGCAACCCCAATAATCGAGAAAAAGTAATCCAGTTGGGTATAGTCATTCGATTTTAGGTTGTTAGTTGTTAGTTGTTAGTTGTTAGTTGTTAGTTGACAGTTGACAGTTGACAGTTGACAGTTGTTAGTGAAAAGTCCATTCCTCACTCCCCATCTCCCCATCTCCCCATCTCCCCATCTCCCCATCTCCCCATCTCCCCATCTCCCCATCTCCCCATCTCCCCATCTCCCCACTCTCCCTACTCTCCCCATCTCCCCATCCCTTTCCCCTTTTCCCTACTCATGGGATGATCTGTTGGCTGAGATTGTGCCAATAATAAATATGAGTCAACAAACAGATTCTCCCCAGTATAGAATAGAACGCGATTCAATGGGCGATCGCCAAATTCCCAGTCATGCTTATTATGGTATTCAAACCCTACGGGCAACAGAAAATTTTCCCATTAGCGGGATTAAGCCTCTACCTACATATATTGATGCTGGTATTTTAATCAAAAAAGCTACAGCTATTGTCAATGGAGAACTGGGTTGTATTCCTGGGGAAGTTAGCCAAGCAATTATCCAAGCAGCTGACGAAGTGCTGAAGGGTAATTTTCGGGAGCAATTTGTGGTAGATGTATATCAAGCAGGTGCTGGTACTTCCCACCACATGAATATGAATGAAGTACTGGCAAATCGTGCCTTAGAAATTTTGGGGGACGAAAAAGGCAATTATCAACATGTCAGCCCTAATGACCATGTTAACTATGGTCAGTCTACCAATGATGTCATCCCCACAGCAATTCGTATTGGTGGCTTACTGGCTTTATCCCACACCCTCCATCCTGCTTTAGAAACAGCCATAGAAGTTTTAGAAGCCAAAGCCACAGAATTCCAAGAGATTGTCAAATCTGGAAGAACTCACCTCCAAGATGCAGTTCCCGTGCGTTTGGGTGAAAATTTCCGTGCTTGGGCACAAATTCTCAGGGAACATCACAACCGTATTTACACCGCCAGTGGAGATTTAATGGTATTGGGATTAGGTGGTAGTGCTGCTGGTACGGGGTTGAACACCCATCCCCAGTATCGCACCCGCGTGGTAGAAATACTATCAGAGTTGATGAATCTACCCCTACAACCAGCACCCCATCTCATGGCAGCAATGCAAAGTATGGCACCATTTGTTAACGTCTCTGGTGCTTTACGCAACTTAGCTCAGGATTTAGTCAAAATCTCCCACGATTTGAGACTAATGGATTCTGGTCCGAAAACTGGATTTAAGGAAATTCAATTGCCTCCTGTACAGCCCGGTTCCTCCATTATGCCCGGTAAGTATAATCCAGTTATGGCAGAGATGACATCTATGGTTTGCTTCCAGGTCATGGGTTATGATAACGCGATCGCTCTCGCAGCACAAGCAGGACAATTGGAATTAAATGTAATGATGCCCTTAATTGCCTATAACCTAATTCATAGCATTGAAATTCTGGGTAATACTATTGCTACACTCACAGAACGCTGTATTCAAGGGATTGTTGCCAATCAAGAGCGTTGTTTGGCTTACGCTGAAGGTAGTTTAGCCTTAGTTACCGCATTAAATACTCACATTGGTTACTTAAATGCTGCGGCTGTGGCTAAAGAATCTTTAGAAACAGGTAAATCATTACGGCAGATTGTTCTCGAAAAAGGACTGATGACTGACGCAGAATTATCCCAAGTTCTCAATTTGGAACAAATGAGCCAAATCTTACCATTGTAGTCAACACAGAAGCAGTGATGGGTAGGGGCACGGCATCTATAATCTCTGTGTATATGCAACATATGCAACAATATGACCTACGCCGTGCCCACTGGTGAAAAAAATTTGGCGTGGGATTTTTTCCTAAAGTATCCAAAAAATCACCTCATAAGGCTTTTAGACTGCAAAGACAAATTCTAATTAAGTTAAGTTAAGTTAAGGTGTTGACGATACCTTAGACATAAAATCATATCAATGCAAACTCAAGCACCATCTGTCAGTTTAATTAAGGCAAATACTTATGAACGAGAAGCATTAAGGGAATCTATTGTCACCCTACTAGAACCACTTGGGGGTATGGCAGCATTTGTCAAACCAGGACAAAGGGTTCTATTAAAACCTAACTTACTTACGGGAGCGCGTCCTGGTAAAGAATGTACCACGCGTCCAGAACTAGTTTATGTCATTGCCCAAATGGTGATGGAAGCCGGTGGCAAGCCATTTTTAGGTGATAGTCCAGCATTTGGTAGTGCCAAGGGGGTAGCAATTGCCAGTGGTTATCAACCAATTTTAGACGAACTAAATCTGAACATCATTGACTTTCAAGGTAAGCGTTACCAAACAGTCAATCAAAGTTTTAACCACCTGTTGTTATCTAAGGAAGCAATGGAAGCAGATGTGGTAATTAACTTGCCTAAAGTGAAATCCCACTCTCAGCTAGTACTTACCTTGGGTACCAAAAATTTGTTTGGTTGTGTTCCTGGGAAGATGAAGGCTTGGTGGCATATGGAAGCCGGGAAAGATGCCAATCGATTTGGAGAAATGTTAGTAGAAACCGCTAAAGCTATTAATCCCAATTTAACTATTATAGATGGCATTATCGGTCATGAGGGTAATGGTCCTAGTGGCGGAGAACCTCGTAATTTAGGAATTTTAGGGGCATCCACTGATGTATTTGCTTTGGATAGATCATTAGCTGCAATTCTCAATGTTCCACCTCAGGATATACCTACTGTGGCTGCATCATTGCGTAATGGTTTAGTTGGTGAATTAACAGAGATTGATTTTCCCCATCTACACCCGGAAACATTGCAAATAGATAATTGGCAGTTACCAGATAAACTGGCTCCCATTGATTTTGGTATGCCAAGGGTAATTAAGTCTACTTTCAAACATTTTTATATCCGTTTTATTAAAGAACCAATGGGTGCTTATGGTAGAAGTTAGTGATTTTTATTGCTAAATTCCAAAACAAATGCCAATTTTGCTACAGCAATTACTAAATTCCTAGACTAGGCTGTAAATACCCTCCGATTGCTTAACCAAGTCGCCCTATTTAGTGGCGGCTTTTTTAATATATTTACTAATAGAAAAAAAATAGCTTCTGCCTTTGATTCTGGAAGATTTTGGCATCAGCAAGAATGAGGATTATTTTTATCTATCTATCTATAGATTGACAAAAATATTTTTTTTATTATTCTATCAAGCGAGCAAAAAATATTGTTTCTATTGAGTTTTATCGTAAAAATACTGATATATCTGTTTGACGACTCAGTATTTATCTGTATTGCTCAAGTATTATTATTTGGTTGCTAAATATTACATGAGATAGAGAATCTAAGTTGATAGAATAATTTCAGCAAATATACAAAATAACCATGAGAATGCTATCTATAGGTAGTTTTAACCACAGAAGGATGGGGTTTGATTTGATCTCATCCAGTTATCAATAGCTATTTTCTTAGGTATTTATAAGTAAAAATTGCTTGATTGGGTTTTAAGGTCAAGACCCATAACTATGAGATAATGTTACTTTTAATGCTTGGATATAATTCTCAATATAATACATAAGTAAAATCAACGAGGGAATCATACAGCAATATTATTTACCAGACAAATTATATCTGGTTTTCACCCAGGTTTGTATGGAGAGCTGTGGATATTAAAAAAAAAGGCGATCGCAGTTTAAAAATAGTTTAACGTTCTTAACTAATTAATACTTTCTGCTTAAAAAGTAGTTAGAATATAAATATCACTCTCATAACCGAGAGAAAACCTACCAAATAAATTGCGAACAACTTTGATTTTATATGGACGCTAACAGTCAGTCTGCCAATTCAGCCGATACGTATTCCCATCCTTTGGCGGACATAGTGGGAACTATGATTGCTTTCTTGACTCTCACTCTACCAGTGTTTGTCATTGCCAGCTATTCTTCGAGTAATGTTCCCAATCAAAATCAACCTCAACCTATGACATACAGCATGCAAAAGAAGTAAAAATTGAGTGAAAGCTGGTAAATGCATTTTGCGATTGGGTTGCTTGGAGGTGATTTACAAGATTTTGAATTCAATTTAATGTATGCAGTTAATAGATGATTCTCTAGTTATACTCAACTAGAGTTGGATTTTACATATGAAAGTTAACAGTTTTAATAGGGGGTATTACCCCCTGTTAACACCATAGTCCTGGTTTTTCAGGTAAACTTTTTTAGCGGTGCTTATCCATCAGACAAGTGGTAAGCACCGCTCTTATTTGAGGATCTTGTTTGGGAAGAAGTACATCTTAGCTTAAAATTCTACACGGGTAGCCAAGCTGAGTGTACCCGCGATTAGATACATAGTTTAGGAGTTTAAGAGTGGACTTATCCCTTATTTCACCCCAACCCAAGCCAGGTATTCTCAACGTTTTGATTGAAATTACAGGTGGGAGCAAAAATAAATACGAATATGACAAGGATCTACAAGCCTTTGCTCTAGATAGGGTACTTTATTCTTCTGTAAAATATCCCTATGACTATGGCTTTGTACCCAATACATTGGCTGATGATGGGGATCCACTAGATGGAATGGTGTTGATAGATGAACCCACCTTCCCAGGGTGTATAATTGCAGCAAGACCAATCGGTATGTTAGAGATGATTGATGGTGGCGATCGCGATGAAAAAATTCTTTGCGTTCCTGACAAAGATCCCCGGTACGCTGAGGTCAAATCCTTAAAAGATGTAGCTCCCCACCGATTGGATGAAATTGCTGAATTTTTCCGTTCTTATAAAAATTTAGAGAAGAAAGTAACGGAAATTCTTGGCTGGAAAGATGTGGAGCTTGTCATGCCCCTAGTTGAAAAATGCATCAAGGCAAGTAAATAAAGTTAATCACTAGCAGGGTAATGGGTAATAGGTAATTAGGTAATGGGTAATAAATATGCCCATCGCTCTTGTTACCAATCGCCCATTCACCATTACCAAAGATATAATTAATTACTTTAATTGTTTCAGTTGCCTCGCAACCCCTAAACTCAATGCAACGCACGCTCCTTCTAGCAAAAATTCATAACTGTACCCTCACTGCGGCAAACATTAATTATGTTGGCAGTATTAGTATAGATCGAGCTTTATTGGAAAAGGTAAATATATTACCCTATGAGCAAGTACAAGTAGTTAATGTTACTAATGGCGAACGTCTAATGACTTATGCCATACCGGCTCCAGCTAATTCTGGGGCGATTGAATTAAATGGGGCAGCTGCACGTCTGGGCGTTATAGGCGATCGCTTGATTATAATGGCTTACGGGCAGTTCGCTCCGGAAGAGTTAAAAAATTACTCTCCCCAAGTTGTGATTGTAGATGAACAGAATCGACTGTTGGAATTGCGTCATTACGACGATCTGCTCAGTAATCTTTAGTATCACTAACAATGTCAAATTTTCAGCGATCGCAATCCCCAAATTACGTAGATAAAACCGCAAATTCTCAGTTAAACAACCCCGAGACAAATTTCTTAGTGCGATTCTGGGGGGTACGGGGTTTAATCCCCAGTCCATCTAATTACACCCAACGCTACGGGGGAAATACTGGCTGTGTAGAAGTGCAGGTAGGTGGGAAGTGTTTGATTTTTGATGGTGGTACTGGTTTGCGGATGTTGGGTAAAAATTGGCTAGCATCCCCACAACCAATTGAGGCACATTTATTTTTTACCAACGCACAATCAAATCGCATCCACGGATTTCCTTTTTTTGCTCCTGCTTTTAATGCTGAAAATACCTTGCATATATACGGTATTGCTGCTTCCAACAGTGCTTCCATAAAGCAGTGCCTCTACGATCAGATGTTGCAACCACACTTCCCTTATCCTTTACAAGTGATGGAATCACAATTGCATTTCCATAATTTGATGCCAGATAATACTCTTAACTTAGATGATGTGACCATTACCACAGCATTGATTAATCAAACTCAAAAGTCCATTGGCTACAGAGTTGATTGGCAGGAATATAGTATTGCCTATGTGACGGATATACATAAATTCGCGGATGAAAGCGAGAAAGAAAGGATTGCACAGTTTACCAAAGGTGTAAATGTATTAATCGCTAATCCTTCCTATCCCCCACCAACATTCCACAAATCTGATGCTGGGGATTTGAATTATCAAACTGCTGTGAGTTTGGCCCAACAGTCTGGAGCTAAACAACTGGTGATTTCCCATCACCACCCAGATGATCGTGATGATTTTCTAGATTCCGTACTAGAAGAAATTAAAGCAAATTTTCCTCAAGTTGTCCTAGCCTCTGAAGGTATGATTTTACCAGTCATAAAAGTTTAGATTTTAAACTTCGTCTACCTTGATAACCGTAATTTTATCAGAACCAATTTCCCCAAGCGATCGCTAATGGTAAGGTGGGCAATGCCCACCCTACTGGATGAACAGGGTGTAGGGGGTAGGGAATTATGCTTAATGCGTAATTACCACACTAGAGACCATCAAAGGTCTATGCACTCCCAACTTCTGCGTAAGGTTGGGCGAACCGTTCTTCATCCCCAACCTGATTGGCAGCAGCTATTTGCCGGAACATCCG
Organism: Calothrix sp. MO_167.B12; assembly: GCA_030066045.1. GTDB lineage: Bacteria > Cyanobacteriota > Cyanobacteriia > Cyanobacteriales > Nostocaceae > Calothrix_A. The sequence continues at coordinate 21,834 of JASJCJ010000018.1, read as the reverse complement.
GTTGCCCAGTTTTATAAACAGCCATCGCCACAGTCTGAAGGGCATAAAGGGAATAGGTATTTTTGCCATCAATTTGGCAGCTTCGGGTGGAACAATTTGCCCATTCGCCAGTGCCGCACTAGCGATATCCAGAGCCTGAATAACATGTTTCACAGGTAGTACCTTGCGCTGAGCCTCCTCGATAGATTGACCATTAAATAAAGCTAGTCCTGCTCCCATAGAAAGACCTCCAGACCAAATCATGCCAGTATCAGCAGCAAACTGTCGGCAGATGGCTAAAGCCGGAGCATTATTATGGGCTTCGGGGAATCCATTATTAGCGATCGCAAAAAGCCGTTTTGGACTTTCCTGAGGGCGAGCACAGATATGCTCAGCCATCACCTCAAGGGACTTCATCATCAGGAATGGCAACGAATCGATATAGAGTGGGAAAACCAATAGTATCAGATCCGCTCGATCAACAGCTGCGAGAAATTCGGTTTGCCCCTTGCCCTGCAGAAGGTGTCCCCTGAGTGTCAACGACTCAGTCTCCCAACCCCGCTGTTTGAGTTGGTTCAACACGTATCCGCCCAAAACGCCGGAGGTACTGGGGGATTTAACCCTTGGACTGCCAACGATCAACAATGCCCGACCTGGGGCATCTAGGGTTGGAGCACTAACACTGGCTGTCACTGCTGTTTGCATCAGCGAGGTGACTACCTTACCTAACGGAAGATTATCATTTCTAACCAGCACGGCTTGAAGTTGCTGGCGCACCCTGTCTGGGTCATCCGTGCTTAATATAACGTCTGCTGCATAGGTGGGGGCATAAAAGTTGAAGGCATTGCGTCCAACCAGCACCTTGAATAGGTTGGCTGATTCGTTATTCGGCTGACGCTGGACACCAATTCCCACCAGTCGTGGATATTTTGAATACCGGCGCAGGTGACGAACTTCACCCCGGTATAGGCCAACATCAGGCATAAGTATCGGTATCCAGCGGTCTTGAATCTTTTTAATCTCTGATGAATATCCCCCAAATGTAACGGGGCTAAATAAGATGGTCGTATCACTCTGGACGATTGCCTGAGCAATGTCACGACCTGCATCGGGCTCCAGACAGATCCCCGGTGTTTCTAGCCAGCAGCCCATGCAACCGACACATGTGCCCATCTTGATTTCTCTCAATGGGAAAGTCTGCACCGTTGCGCCAGTACTGTGCAGCTCATTCATGAGTATGTCTAATATAGGGAACAAGTCTTCATCGCCCGCGCCTGTTCCATCTAAGAGAACAATTTTTCTGTTTAGCATCGGAAACCTCCTCTAGACCTTAGAGTGTATCTGTTCGTCTCCGTTTACCCTTGCACTCAATAGGATTATGAGTCGTCATCATTGACAAGAAAGACCCATCCTATTACTTGTTTACAAATTTAAGCTAACAAGTTGAGGAACTTGTGTTGATCGTCTGAAGGAATTTCTACTCCTTCTCCTGTCAAATAAGCAATTATTAGAATTTAGAATTTAGAAAAAATAATAGATTAATACGATAGGTAGGGAACATCAGAATGATAATTTTATACGCCAAAAGATTGTGGATGCCGTGCCCTTACGAATCATATATGTGTGGCAAACATGATTTGAATATTTGTTTACGGGTCTGGGCACGGCGTGGGTTAAATTGTTGTATAACCCAAGAGATTGTGGATGTTCCCTAGGAATCATGTATGTGTGGCAAACATGATTTTAATTGGCATGAAATTTTGATTTATGAATATTTGTTTCGTGGGTCAGGGCACGGCGTGGGTCAAATTGTTGTATAACCCAAGAGATTGTTGATGTTCCCTACAGGATAATTTTTTCGATATCGCTGATAACTGATAACTGATAACTGAAAAACAATGGTACGTTTAAAACTATGGCAATGGATTATATTAATAATGCCGATCGCAATTATTATCGGCTTTTTATTGTCAGCGGCAGGATGGCAAATCCATGAGTGGGGTATCAACTGGATTTGGGCGGTATTTATTCTGATGTTCGCTGGTTGGCGGTGGTTGCTAGCCAAATGGACTAATCCGGCGGTAAAGGAATTAGAAACTGCAATCGCTCAAGTAAATCAAGAATTAGCATTTCAGGTAGAAGCTGTCACCACTGCTGCCACAGCAAAAGATACCGTCAGCCAAGTAGAAGCAGCATTACAAAAAATTTTGGTAAATAGCCAAGACGATGGCTTAATTTGGGAAGATTGGCAGACTTTTTGGCAAAGATGCCAAGATTTGGTAGTTGCGATCGCCCATATTTACTATCCCGAAGTCAAATATCCCCTCCTGAATATCTATATACCCCAAGTCTATGGATTGATTCGGGGAACAGTGGATGATATGGATCGGTGGATGCAACAATTATCACCAGTCCTCAATCAAGTTACCGTGGGACAAGCTTACCAAGCCTATGAAGTTTACCAACGTTTGGAACCATCAGTCCGGAGGTTGTTAAAGATATGGGATTGGGCACAATGGTTATTCAATCCCTTAGCTGTATTGGCCAAGAAAGCCAGTCAAAGTTCCAACGAACAAGCCACCCAACAACTACTGGTAAATTTGGGTCAATTACTGCGGGAAGCCGCCTTACGAAATTTGTGTCGTCAAGCCGTTGCTCTCTACAGTAGCGAAACCTTACCAACTTTAGAGTTTACCGCCACTCCCACCCAACTACCAGAGGCAAAAACCCAAACCCTGCGAGAAATCCTCACCCAAGCCCAACCCGTGGAAGCAGTGGAGCAAAAACCTGTAGATATTTTACTGGTGGGGCGCACGGGTTCTGGTAAAAGTAGCTTAATTAACACCCTGTTTCAATCAGAGCAGGCGGCGGTAGATGTATTACCAAGCACCGATAAAATTCAGAGTTATCACTGGGAAAGTTCAACAGGTGAAACCCTCACCCTCTGGGATACTCCCGGTTACGAACAAGTAAAACGTGCAGAGTTACGCCAGTTGGTGCTGGATTATGCCCATAAAGCCGATTTGCTGTTATTGATTAACCCAGCTTTAGATCCAGCATTGCAAATGGATGTAGATTTTCTCCAAGCCCTTGCCACAGAAGTTACTGACTTACCCGTAATTACCGCAGTTACCCAAGTCGATCGCCTGCGTCCGGTGCGGGAATGGCAACCACCTTATAACTGGCAATTGGGTGAGTCTACCAAGGAAATCAATATTCGCCAAGCAGTGGAATATCGTCTTCAGGAGTTAGATAAATACTGTCAATTGGTACTACCCATAGTTAACCAAGATACAACTCAGCTTAGGGAAGCTTGGGGCATAGATGACCTTTCTGTGGCATTATTAGAAGCGATCGCTCCAGCAAAAAAATCGCGCCTTGCCCGCTTTTTACGTAACTTAGAGGCTCGTACCGTCGCAGCTGCCCAAATTATCGATCGCTACACCCTGCAAATGGCGACAACCGAAGGACTCACCGCATTACTCAAAAGTCCCGTCCTCCAGTTTATATCTACCCAATCCACCGGCTCTGCCACCTTGGGGAATCTCCTAGCCCAGCAAATCCCCGTGGAACAGCTACCCATAGTCATTGGCAAGTTGCAGATGGCATATGACCTATTTTCATTATTGAATACGGAGGATAAACCTATTAAATTTGACTTATTATCACTGTGGAAAATACTGGTAAAAGATAGTGGTTCTAGCGATCGTCATGGTTGGTCATTGGGTCATGCTTTAGTGGAGTACTGGACGCAAAATCTGACCGTAGAACAACTATACCAGCGTTATGAGTATTATCTCCAGCTTGGGAATGGCTAGTATCGCTGCGCGGAAGTCAGGCATTCACGCATTCAACATTATCAACGGATGTGATGAGAATATTTGTCATGACGCATATCTATTGTAGGGGCGCTGCGGCTTGCGCCCTTGTCATTGGTAAAATTATTTTCATCAATTACCTTAGTTTATTACGTTTGTTTGAGAATGCGATCGCAACATACTACGGCAAAACTGTATTGACAACGTAAATATAGTTTGTCTATCATTTAGCATATGGATGTCTACTTTGTATTGAATGGCATCACCTTTGTCTGGAACGATGAAAAAGCTCTCACTAATCCTCTCAAGCATGATGGGATTAGGTTTCAGCAAGCAGCAGAAGCCTTCTTCGATCCATTTTTGAAGGTAGTTGATGCCAGTCGCAACGACGAAGCACGAGATGCCATTATTGGTATAGACACGCGATGGAATCTCTTATTTGTTGTTCATATTGAGTTTGAAGACGACGTAATCCGAATTATTTCAGCCCGTAAAGCAACACGTAGAGAGCGAGAATACTATGAAGATTGAAACCTTAAAAAGACGCTTGAATAAAAATCGTCCCATGACCATGGTAACAATTCGGATGCCAGAAGACGTGGTGGAAGACTTAAAGCGCATTGCACCAATACTTGGTTTCTCCGGTTATCAGCCATTAATTCGTGCGTATATTGGGCAAGGATTGCGTGCAGATTTGGAAAGGTTAGAAAACAGTACTGTTGATGCTTTGATTGCCAGTTTAAAACGACGTGGTGTGAGTGATGATGTAATTAATGAAGCACTCTCTGAGGTAGTTCATGGATGATTGTTCGCTGATTTTCTCATTTCCATCACTCAAAAACATCCTCAAATTTTAACCCACTGCAAAATCTGTAAACTTCCGTAGATAAGGTGAGTGAAATCCTATGACAATATCCTGTTTTGCAACTCCCATTTCAACTAATTCATTAGCTATATCTATTTCGGTTGCATTCCATTGAATCCAGATTTTTTCATCTTTAATATCTATATGCATTGAACAACCATATACGCGCTGTTTGTTTTCCCAACCGATATGAACGATTTGATAATGATTTCTTTCTGTATCGAAGATAGTTTCTACTTCAATATCTCCATAAGTCGGCTTATAGCTAGCATATTTAGTTAGTAATTCTTGAACATACTGCCTGTATTTATTTACCTTTGCCATCCCACAATCATACTAAGTTGCATTCAAAGATAGTACCCTGTCATTGCGATGTAAGGAAGCAATCTCATGGAATCGAACTATTACGATAGAACGCAACTTGGTATTATATCAAATCCGATAGCATCTGAATGATAAAAAACCGCAAAGACGCAAAGGACGCAAAGGAAGAGGAAGAGAGAGAGTAACTGAAATAATTCCGATACAAACGGAAACGATATTACCTCTGTTTTTAGATCATATAGGAATCCGGTTTGATTTTTGAATAAAATTAGTCTAACGCACCAAAACCATTACAACATGGTGCGTTACGCTACGCGATAACACACCCTACGTGTTTTAAGCGCGAGCGCAGACTACGCCAAGAAAAATCAAATAGTAATCCTATCTTATGATTCTAAGACTGCCAACACAGATTTAGGCAACAACTTATCTTTAAACCAGACAATCTTCGCCGGAACATCCTGTAATTTCACCCCGGCTTTATCTAAATTCAACCTCTCAGAAATTGCCAAAATTAAATTATCGCAATCAGAACGCCGCACCTGATAAAACTTCTTTTGTAAATATTCCGGCCGCCAATAACCGATAATTTCTAATAAGAATGTGCGCCCATCGGGATGTACTAACCTAAAATCGGGAATCATCACACTCCCCGGTATGGGCACTAAATCCACTTCCCTTTCTAATACCCACTCGGTTTTCATTGCTGACCACTTATTGGCAAAGGAAGCCTCAATCATACTATCATAGGGTTTACCAGGGGGATAATGGGTAACTAAACCGCACTCAGAATTAAGGGTGAAACGTCCGGTTTTCCAACTATTGGTGTAGAAGTCCTTCACTTGCAAAGTAGCCGCTAAACTCCATCTGGTAACATGAAGTAAGGCAGGAATTAATTTAGCGATCGCTAGTCCATATCTGGTACTAGGATGGAATAAACTGGTGGGTCCATCAATGGTAATTGTAAATCCATGATCCGCATCTCCTTCGATATATGCCATTAATTGAAATAACTTCAAATAGCGAAATAATAATTTATATTCCCCCGGTACATTGCGATGGGCGTTAATAATTAATTGACTGGCTTTGTAGAATATTCCTTGGACTTGGGATAGGTTATATCGATGGAGTAAATCTTGGGGTGTGGGTGGTTCAAAAATGGTGAGAATTTTATTTTCAGCTAAGTCTGCATATAACCCATCTCTTATCTGGGAAGGTAAAACTTCCCGCTCTAATTCATGGGTTAATTCATCGGCAATTTTGGTTAAGGTAACTTGGGTTGCTGCTTGACTGGGGGATGATTTTGCTGCCAAGCTAAACACGCGCTCCCTTAACATTGGCGGTTCTAAGGGACTAACTACTTCAAAGGTAGAAAAACCACTTTTGAGAATGTAAGCTAAACCCCGTTTTAATTTATAGTCTGGTGTATCCCCTTCTAAGTCTAAAAGTTGACGTTCTAATAAGCCTTGGGTGTTACCTACCGCTTCTTGAAAACAGGTAATTAATTCAGTGGCTATTTTCAAATGTTGGACATCTATTTTCACTCTTTTGGGAATTATTTGCTCCCCATTTTGACGATGGATTAGTAAATCTGTTGGTAACATTTCATTGGGTAGAGAGTAGAATTTCGTAGGGGCGCAACGCTTGCGCCCTCTTTGGAGGCAGGGGGAACTAAACACCCAGAGAAATTAAGATTTATCTTTTTCTGGTGGTTTCTTCTCTGGATTTTTTTGTGGTTTTTTAGTGGAATAATTGATTTCTAATTGTTCCGCAGCTTTTTGAGTTTTACCCTTACCAGTACCATAAATCACCCGCAAATTACCTTTTTTCTGCTCCTGTGCTCCTTTGCTTTCTTGCTCCCCTCTCCTGCGGGCAGAAGTCCTTTCTTCACTAGTATTTTCCGCAATCACTTCGTATAAAATTGCTCTCTTGTTCGGGTTTTTCCCCTTCCGCAACACCCTTCCCAAACGTTGAATATATTCCCTTGCGGAACCAGTTCCTGATAAGATAATTGCAATACTAGCCGACGGAACATCTACCCCTTCATTCAACACATGGGAAGCCACCACCGTCTTATATTCCCCTGACCGGAACTTAGTTAAAATAGCATGGCGCTCTTTCACAGGGGTTTGATGGGTAATGGCCGGAATTAAGAAAGTTTGGGAAATACGGTAAACCGTGGCATTATCAGCAGTAAAAATCAAGATTCTTTCGGGATAGTGCTTCGCCAATAAATCCACCAACACCCGAATTTTTCCATCCGTACCCACCGCAATTTCCTTCGCTTCCCGGTGGGCTAACATCGCCCTTCTCCCAGCTTGCGATCGCGCACTCATTTGCACAAATCTTTGCCAACCTTGAATACTTCCCAAGGATATCTTTGATTCCTTCAAAAAATCATTGCGGATTTGAATCAGGCGGTTATATTTTTCCCGTTCCAGTTTCGATAACTTGACCTTAATCTGCACAATCTCATGGTCTGCTAATGCCTGACCCGCCAAGTCTTCCGCCCGTTTGCGATATACTTCCCTACCAATGAGAATATTCAAATCTGCGTGCTTCCCATCCGTGCGTTCTGGAGTCGCAGACAATCCTAAACGATAGGGTGCGATCGCATATTCGGCAATGACTCGATTAAAATCTGTAGGTAGGTGGTGGCATTCATCAAAAATGAGCAACCCATACTTATCACCTATACTTTCTGCATGGATAGCAGCACTATCATAGGTCGCAACTAATACAGGCGTTTTATCCCGCGAACCACCCCCCAATAATCCCACCTCCGCATCGGGAAACGCCGCCAATAAGTGAGCATACCATTGATGCATTAAATCCAAAGTCGGCACTACAATCAAGGTGGTACGGGGTGTAGCTTGCATCGCCATTTGTGCCAAATAAGTCTTTCCCGCCGCCGTTGGCAGTACCACCACCCCCTGTCTCCCTGCCAATTTCCAAGCTGCTAGAGCCTCAGTTTGATGGGGATAGGGTTCCATTTCCAAACTAGCAACCAAATCTATAGGATAGAAACCCCTGGCATCATCGGTAAATTCCGTCTCTGCTGCTTGCAGTGCTTCCACCAAAGGGCGGTATTGAATAGCGGGGACGCGAAACTTCTCCACCCTGTCATCCCATGTAGCATAGTCCATCCATGCTTTGCCACGGGGGGGTGGATGCAAAATTAAAGTACCGCGATCGAATGTTAATTTCGGTGTGCGAACCATGAGTATTTATTTTATTTCCCATTGGGGGAATAATCAATCTTTTGCTATAGCGCTAGGGAACAGGGAAAAGGGAACAGGGAACAGTAGGCTATCAAAGGGTTTGCTGGATTTAGAAATGTCCGCGCCCTAATTTCGTAGTGCTGTACCTCCCTCAGCTCAACTTTGTCCAAAATTAAGAACTTGGTTCTCCTTAATGCGGAAATCCCTCTCCTTAATAAGGAGAGGGAAAGATTTTTGCATCGCAAAAAGCGAGGGTGAGGTTTTTCATAAATGGTGGTGAAATTTTTTCATCAAGACTGCCTTCTTCAAAAACCCGGTTTTTGAGTGCAGAATTATGAATATAGCAAGAATGTGGGAGTATCCCAAATATTAAATATTATTGTAGTGCGGGCATCTTGCCCGCTTCAGATACCCAGGCATTGCCCGCTTCAGATACCCAGGCATTGCCCGCTTCAGATACCCAGGCATTGCCCGCGTCAGATACCCAGGCATTGCCCGCCTCAAATACCAAGGGATTGCCCGCCTCAGATACCAAGGGATTGCCCGCCTCAGATACCAAGGGATTGCCCGCCTCAGATACCCAGGCATTGCCGCGTCAGATACCCAGGGAGCAAGATGCTCCCACTACACAATATTGTTTAAGAAATTGGGATGTTTCCCAAGAATGTAGTTAAGTTTTTTTGATTATTTGAATATTCAGAAGGTTAATTATACATTAAAGTGTTAATTTTATCTACTATTTTCGCTACTTTTATGAGAAAACGAGCCACAATTAAAGAAGGAATTAAGTATAAATACGCCTCCTGAGAAAAGGCAAGGAGGTAGAGGTGATCAAGAATAAAAAATGGGCTTTTGCTAAATTCATAGGCATATTAATAACCTTGTTGGGAACAAGCTTCAGTTTAGCTGAACCTACTATGGCGGCGGCAGATTTGATAGTCAGGCAGGTGATAATCATTGTTCCTCCAACAATAAGAGGGAACCAGGTTGAAGTACCAATCCGTGTCACTGTTCAAAATATTGGCAATCAGGCAGCAGGTATTTTTAAGGTATCAACAGAGTACACCAGTCGTCGGGGCACATACGCAGTTCCTTTTACCGTTCCTGGACAAGATAGTATTTGGTATCCCCGTACAAAGGAACCCCTGGCTCCCGGTAGACCAATAACTTTCGATGGAAAAGTCACTTTTCATCCATCTGTGAAGGGTGAGAGAGTTTCTTTAAGAGCGATCGCAGATAGTTGTAGTGGGGATGAATTTATGCCTCCCCACTGCCGTGTTCGAGAAAGTAATGAAAATAACAATAAGTCCGCTAATATAACACTTTCATTGCCATCCAGTTCTGGTTCCTCAAAATCAAGTCTGACAGGGAATCAAATACAAAAGCTGTTAGCGGTGCATAATAAGTATCGCTCACAAGTAAGAATTCCACTACTAAAATGGTCTAATCAACTGGCTCAGTCAGCGCAGAATTGGGCAAATAAATTAGCTGCAACAGGTCAATTTCAGCACAGTGGTTCTGGTTATGGTGAAAACATCTGGTGGGGAACACAAGGGGCTTATTCCTTGTCCCAGATGGTAGATAGTTGGGGTTCAGAAAAACAATATTTTATTGCCAATAGTACCTTCCCCAATACCTGTCGTGGAGGTTGGCAAAAGTGCGGTCACTACACTCAAATAGTTTGGAGAAATACCAAGGAAGTAGGTTGTGGTTTGAGTCGTGGTGCTGGTAGAGATATCCTAGTTTGTCAATACAATCCCCCAGGAAATGTTAGCGGTCAAAAAGTCTATTGAGTTGTATGTAAAGTAATCCTTCTTTCTTTCGACCAAAGACCCTAGCTAGAAAATAGGGAGTGAAGGAGGGAAGGAGTGAAGGAGGGAAGGAGTAGGGGCGGGGTTTCCCCGCCCAGAGTGAAGGGATTATTTTCATGTTTGGTTGTGTACAAACGTTCATGAGAGACTAACTTGAAAATGGTTGATAGTTGTTAGTTGTTAGTTGATGGTTGACAGCTTAGGTGTGGGAGCCGCAGTCGAGGTATTTTCATGCTTGGTTATGTACAAAGGTTCATGGGGGACTAACTTGAAAATAGGCGCGGAGTTTGTAGGGGCGCATTGCGTGCGCCCTTGAAGAGTTAGGAAGAAACCATTTTCAGAACCTTGGTTGTGGGATTTTTCCCTGGGGACTACTAGTGTTTCGCCACATTAGTTTGACAAATTGCATATACTTAAGCTACATAAAAAGTAGGTTCCATTTGTTGCAACTTGATAGTTGAAACAAGTGAAGCAGTCACAAGACTGAGTATTTAAGGTAAAAAAATATGAATTTACCAAACATTGGTAGTGCCAAAATTCAGGCAACCTCACCAAAGCCTTCTGTTGACCTAGCTACTCTTGTAGAGTTACTGGCTAAATCTATTCCTATTAAAGAAAATAAAGAAAATAAAGAAAACACAACAGGTTTACATCCTGACTACAAGTCAGCGTTTGAGTTCGATGTTCAAGAGGGACGTTTGCGGTTATGTAGTTCAGCAATTTTACGGAGATTATTTGGATTAAAAGACTTCAAAACAGCTTTTAATCCTAGGGAAGGTGGGGGATTTATTCAAGATTTGCAATTATCAGGATTTGGAACTAAGTCCATTGTTGGTGGCAATTTAAAAGAGGGAAGTACAGACAAGCTATCTGCTGCTGTAGATAAGTTAATTGCAGCTATTGATCAAGAAATTGATGCCACATTACCAGAATCAACCTCATTATCAATGCTGTTGCTAGATGAACCAACTCAACAACTCCAGCAATTAGCAAAAAAAACAGGCAATTCTTTTCAGAATCAACTACAAACAGCTAACCTCGTACCAATTGCATTCCCTAACCCTGATGCTAAGACTAAAACTCAAAATAAGCCTGTAGCCAAAGTAATTTCAGCCCGCGAACAAATTGATGCTGATGATTACTTTGAACGAATGTGCAGTGCAGTCAGGGACTATGTGCAAAACCAGGAAGATTGGGATGAGGATGATATTGAAGCAGCTATTGATAGTTTACAGGCAGAACGAGATAGAGCAGATAGTCAATTAACTCGATTTCTCAACTTTTTAGATGATGAAGCATTAGCAAGGGTAAGACAGACAATTACCCTGCGGATTATGCAAGCGATCGCTCAATATAGTTATACTAAGAATCAACCCCAACTCTTAGCAGAATATGTTCATCGTGTCACTAATTTTTTAACATCTGCAACAGAAATCGGTTACAACGTTGATTTAACTGCCCATTTTGGCTCTGATGCTGAATTTGATTTATCAGAATATCTAAACAAAACTACTTTCTATTCCTGTTTACCAGTTTGGGCAGAATGGAAAACCCAAATCTTCGAGTCAAAGACCAGAAATCAAGAGGGAAATAGTTATGATAATGTAGTCCGTGAAGTTAGTTATCGCTTTCGGATTAATGGTAATAATCCTGAAAAAAATAAATCTGCCTTTTTAGGAAGACTGGATGATATTGAAGCAGAATTAATTCCAGATGATGAAACAGTACCGCAGCAACCTTGGAAAGTATGTCGTCGCATAGCTGAACTGATTTTTTTAGCAATTGTTATTCCTAGTCAAAGTGAGGAAATAGTAAGTACAGAAGCTTTACCTACTTTTGTAGAGCAACTCATCACATATATCAAAGTAGGTGGTAAACCAGCTATCAAAAAACTGATAGATAATTTACGAGAACGTGAATATTTAATGCGAACAATTGCCTCAGCTTTGATTGATATCCTCAAAACCAAAAATCAAAAAATTATTTCCCAAGTTCAGCAACAATCTGCTCAACAATTTATTTGTGTAAAACGTGACATTATTGAATGGGATCGTTTAGAAGGAGCAGAACCAGGGTTAAAAGATTTACTCAAAAGTGCTTCTCAAACTAGCCGTGAAAATGTGGAATGGTTTAAACACATTGAAATTTGCGATACTCCAGAAACTCCAGGGTTGTTATTCTCGGTTCAGGTAAATACAGATATCTCCGAACATAACTTAGTAACTAAGGGCAATTCCTATTCAATTCAAGCACAAAGGTCATTCACACAACAACTACTGCAAATTATTTGGGTTCCTCGCTCTTTCTCTTTTAATAAAGCAGAAAAAACTTGGAAGTATGAATTATCTCCCAATGCTACTCATGCTGGAGGATGGATTCTACCAGCAGCAGTCATTATTGATTACGATGTTCAACTTTTAACTCGCCGTTCTAAACAAAAAGGTGCTGAAGAAAATAAACAATATCATGCGGCTACGGTTGCTGCTTTTACAGTATTAGTTTACTGCTGTGTATGGCGGATTATTGATAGATTGAAACAAGGCGGTAAGCATGATTTTACGACCTTAATGTTGCGACTCCAAGAACAAGGCAAAGATGCCGATGGAACCAGTGGTGATAATTATATTTATGCAGCAGCCCAAACTTTAGAAGCGATATTAGCTGAAGATACTAATATCAGAATGCAAGGAACTGTTCTGGAAAATTTGGCTAAACAAACTAAAAATACCCAATGGATCAGAAAAGGTATTTTTGATGCTTTGTTAAGTGCATTTCCTCTGCATATTACTACACCATCACCACCAAAAGTTCCCAAAATTGGTTTAATTTCCTATGCTACTCGTCCTTGTAATGATACTTCTTATTTAAATGCGGAAGAAAAAGGTTATCTTTTTCTCATTCAAAGTTACATCGCTACTGCTATCAGCGATCCCTTCTCTGGTTATACACTCAAAGCAGAGCGAAAGCAATCTGACATTATTGATTCTCCAGAACAATTCAGAAAACAACGCTTGGTACAAGAAGAAATTCGTTATCTCCAAAGCCAAGGTTGTCAACATATTATTTTACTTTCCCATGCTTATGGTAGTCGTAGATTTAATCGCACAGCAGATTATAACTCTGCTTTAACACCAAAGGAATTTTTGGCAGATGTTTTTCAAACTTTTCCTGATTTAACTATTTATACTATGGTGCGCGATGTATTTCCAGCGACAAGATTACAACAACGCGACAAAGGTGCAGCTGCATTTGAAATTTTGCAAGCAGCAGATCATAGTAATTTCTTAGATTCTTTAGAAAAAATTGGGGTAAGGCATGTAATTCCAGTGTACACTTTTGCCACTCTATTTGCAGTTCAAGAACAGCAACGTCCACAGTCTGGTTTTTGTGTCTATTTCCTAATATCTGACCAACGGGTAAATGACTTTACTTGGACAGAACGCGCTCGTCAACATCTGATCAATCCAGAAAACAATTCTCCTATTAATCCTTGCTTGATTTCTATGTTGCGGGGGTTACATTTTATCGAAGCAGAACGTCGTGTAAAACCAGTTTTAGATCCTTTTCCTTGGATATCACCAAATACCGTTGGAGCTGCGGGAGAAGTGCGAGTGTTGCATTCTCGGCGTAGAGGTAACGTATATCTCAGTTATCCGGCTTTATTAACTCACATTTCCCAAGTTCTGCACCGGAGGAAGTAATGCAACTATCATTTTTAGACCAAGCATCTGTATGGGGACAGGTGTTTGAAATTGCAGTCAAACGTGGAGTTTTGCAAAATCTGATTCATCAAAGGCTACTTACTGAACAAGAGCCGGTTCTCCAACCTTGGCAACAGGTAAGAAATGCAGATATATACAGCCAATTGGTGAAAACGTTTAATTTGTCAGATCCAAATGCGAAAGAATGGGTGAGTACAATGGTGCGTCATCTGCTGGTACAGGGCTATGGCTTAGGTTGGACAGCAGTGCGAGAATGTCTCAAGTCCATACCAGTGCGTCAACCACAGTTAGCAGCAATTTGGTGCCCCTTGGCGCTTCCGGGAGAAAAAATACAGCGTGAAGAAGAAAGAGACAAAACAGCACAGGAATTTCAACAGGCTTTTCATCTCCCAGGACCCCCAGATTTAGGATTAGTAAACACAGGAAAACCAGCAAGAGCAGATTTTCTGCTGTGGTTATCAAGTGGAAAGAGTACCGTCAAAAAATTGGAACATTTCCTCCTTTGTTTGGAGTTTTCCTATAATGCACCGCCAAAATTAGCAGACTTTAGGACAGAAACTGCTCACCGGGAAGAAATGAGTCGTTATGCTCGTTATATTGATTCGCGGGGTGTATTTTCTCGGGTTTGTGCAGAGGTAGAAGGGGGGGAATTTTTATTTTCGTCAAATCTCAAAAACTTTTTATCGGCTTTCAGTGGTTCGGATAAACCCTTGTTTAAGTTGTGTCAAGCTTCATCTTATACTGAACGTCTAGTAGACTTGTTAAGAAACACAGGACGGTTAAAGGGTGGTTGTAGTGCTAGAGCTGTTGCTATTACCTCAAATGGATGTGAAAGTATTGCTGCTCATTTTTTGCAGTCATCAGAACCAAATCCTAGAGCTAAGTTGATGACATCTTTAGGTGAAGCATATCGTAATACCCGCAAATTAGATGACCAACCTAATGCACTTGTACAAGAAATTTGCACAGCGTTTAATAAATTGGTGCGGAGTCTTCCCCGTGATTTTAAAGAACAAGCTAAACAACTCAAAGAAGAACCCAATTTAGACGCACCACTACATTACCGATTTACAGAAAATGTGACGGGATTCTACAATCCTATACAAGAATTTTCGCCAAAGTCAGCACTAGATAATATTGAAATAACAGAATCGCTGCATAAATTTTTTGATGGCAGTCCTCAAGTTCATTTTCAATCAGTTTTCCAGCACTTACCAGAACAAACTCCCCTGCGAAAAATACACGAAGCCGCAGTCATTACAGGTCTAAAATCTGCCCAAACCGGAAAGGTAAACGTAATTGCTTTGGAAGGAAATCCGGGAATTGGCAAAACTACTGCTGTGATTAATTTTCTGGAAACACAGTCAGAAGGTTTTATGTTTTTTTATCTCAGTCCCAGGGTGGTAATTAATCGGGATGTCACCGCCAAACTTGCCAACAAAGACGGCAATCCCAGCGGAATTTTAACTATTACTACTAATGCTAATTTAATTGCTTCAGCACCGAAATGGTATGCAGAAAAAGTGCAAAAAAAAGGCGAAAAGCAACACCCTGTAGATAGTGCAGTAGTTGTAGATGGGATTACAAAACTCAATCATCCTGATGGTAGTATAATTTTCCTGACACCCGAACAAGAACATGAAATTGATTGTAATATAATCACTTCCAATCGTTTTAAACGCACTCGTAATGAACGAGAAGACACAGTAGAATCAAAATCTCGTCCTGGCGTATTACGTACCCTTGCTAGTTCTGCTCGTAAATTACTAGAAGCAAATCCCCGGGTAAATAAGTTAGTAGTGACTGCGGCTATTCAAGGTTATCGCAATCTTCAGCAAACAACTACAATTGATGCTTTAGGAAAACTATTTGCCAAAAAAGCTAATACTAAACCAGGACAACAAGAACGTCGTAAATTTGCTGCAAGAATCCCTACTATTATTGCAATGGTAGATGAATTGGCTGGTGATGGTGCAGGGGCTTTATTTGTTCATAAATTAGAAGAATGGTTACAACAACAGTTTATTCAACCTTTTGAGGGAACTCAATCCCCATTTAAAGTAGTCTTGATTCTTGCTGATGCTTCCCTCAGTAATGAAATAGTTCTCAATAGCTATCTTAATTCTGGAAAATCTGCTCCTGACAAAGTATTAATTAGTCCAACTCAGGGGGAATTACCATTTCGAGTTACGGGTACTGATATTAAAATTGGGCGGAAGAAGCATCCCGTGTTACATATTATGACTAATAGTTATCCCGCTTCTCAACTCAATATTGAATACAGCATTCGCTTATCACCTATCACACAAAACATAGGAATAGATGGGGTACAACAGGGAATTCGCCAAGCAATACGAGAACAATTAGATGAGCAATTATTAAATAACGCTTATGTAGAAATTAAACGGGGGTTGAACCAAGCAGCCGAACAGTTGATTTTATTTGCTCAAGATAAAGCATTTCTCCGCGAATTAAAGCAGAAATTGATCACAGGTAACAATGCTCTTTGTCAAAATGAAGAAGTAGCAATTTTAGATCAAAGCGTACCTCCTAACCAAAGATTAGAACTAATCCAAGAAGAGAAAAGAGATAAAATCCGAGTTTTCTTAATGACATCTTCAGGTGCAAGAGGTGTTTCTTTTCCCAAAACAGATTGGATTATTGCTGTCATTCCTAGATTTAATATCGAAGCCGCTTTAATGGAGGTTGCCCAACTCATTTATAGAGGTCGAGGAATGTACACAGATCCAGAAACAAAGGAAATAATTTCTGGGGATGATAAATCTAGGCAATTAGTAATGCTAATTAATGATGCTTTAATAGTAAATAAAGAGATAGAATATTCTCGGCGTTGGTTACGACAAGCAAGTGATTTATTAACATTGTTAATGATGTTACGTTCAACAATTCATACTCGCATTAAGGGGGATGCAGGACTCAAAAAACAGCGTCTTGCTTTTGTACCCGTGGGTTCAGTGGGAGATAAAGAATTATTGAGTCTAATGTCTGATGATGTGTGGAATTTCTTACACGAAGCGCGAGTTTTTATCTCCGACAAAGCACAAGATAACAAAGGAATTGTTAAACAAGCAGAACAGTTAACACAGAAAATATTCGCCCATTTTACCTTAAGGGGAAACACAGTCGATAGACAGGCTAAATCCTATGTGGATTATCCTACTTTATCAGCATTTGTCAAAGCTGTCTCCAGAAATTCCAGCCGATTATTATCAACTTTAGAAAATGAAAATTTGCTAATTCCTGATGATTTAACTTGTATTGGACCTTTCTGGATAGAAAATTGGAGCGATCGCCGCACAGAGGAAAAATTCAGTTTTGAAGGATGGCGTAAATTTATTCAACAATATAGTCAAGAATTGTTAGGATTACTGAGAGTAATTTATCAAGATAAAAATGTTAAATTTCCACCCAAACTCAAACGTCCCGCTAGGGAATTATATCAATTTTTAATTCGAGAAAAAGAAGAATCAACTTTAGAATATTCGACACTGCAAGCATTGAAAACAGAAAATATTGTTGTCAGTATCCCCCTTGATTATCCCCATTTTTGGCATGAACAGTTAGAAGAAGATAGTCGCAAACAGGTGCTAGAAGACCCAGCAACATGGCAGAAAACTCTAGGAAGAAGTTTAACACCACAAGGGTTGATTATGCCTGTAGTTCCCCAATATGAAACCTTTCCTTGGGTAGCTGTAGCAGGACGGAGGATTTTTAGCCAATTAGAGACTATTTTTAGCGATCGCTATTTTCTCGCCTCTAGTGAATTAAATCTACTCAACACGATTTTGTTAGTAGACGAGTTGGGTGATAATACAACACAATAATGTTTGATACTATTTTCCTCGTTGCAATTGAAGAACTCTGATATCATCGTTAGTTATCTCAGGGCTACTGAAAACCTTCGCTCTAGTTGACGGTATGGCGAAAGCCCCCGTGCTTCTAGCCAGGAGGTAAGCTTACAGGGGGTTTTACATTTTAGATTATGAACAATGGCGACTTAGATTTACTGGTGTTGACAGTGTACATTATCGGCATAACTTATACCTTTAATCGCATGGTTGACTCCATTTCCGATCGAATGAAGATAGAATTCGACCCGGAAAAAACTATTGCCGAACAGCTCAAACAACAAGAGTTGGAAGAACAACTGGAGATTTCCTTCTCTTTAAAAGGGATGTATCCCATAGACGAGCCGAATGCTTTATCAATTAGTATCAAAAACAAATCAGATGATGTAGCTATTTATGTCGATTGGGATAATAGCTCCATTGTTGGCATTGATAAGCGCAGCAGGCGAGTAATTCGTCAATCACCCGACTTGATTCGAGATTTAGCCGTACCCCAGATACCTAGTTTAATTGTTCCTGGTAAAACACTTAAAGAATCAATCACCGCAGAAGATGTATTTAAACGAGATAAAGAAACTGGTACCTACTCCCCTGGGGATCCCATAGTTAATATTCCTGGATTGAAGAAGGGAGGTAAACCGCAGAAAAAGCAGTATGGCGACTTCATGCAGAGAAAAGAGGAACTTAAATTTTCCTTAGATTTGGTGCTGCGGACATCGAAAACAGCTTACGGTGTCGCTCAAGGTCAAAATGTTCCCCCAGTTTGCATTATTAACTGCCCCTTTCTGATCCGTAAACTCCCTTGGACTTACGCCTTACCTTGGAATAAAAAGAAGTGAAGCACAGTGAAAAATTAACCATTAAGTTAGCCAAATCTAAAAGAAGCCTCACATCTCGTCCGGAAGGGGAGTGTGAGATGAATTTTTGGAAAATCAAGGTGCATCCTCTGACCCATGTTGACCGTCGGTCAACGCGGGAACGGGAATAGTGCCTTGATTTACATCTTTGTGCTGGGCTACCATGAAACTACAGTCGGGAGGGGCACGTGCCTGACTATAAACTGCGGTAGTGGGAAACAATTGGAGTACCACGAACGAATTTCTGCAAGGATAATTTCCGGCAGAAGCTTACACTTACCCACCAGGGAAGTGTAGGAGTGTCACTATGGCAATATGCCACATAAATACTACACTGTATATTAGGAGAGAGTAGGCGTAGGCGGTTGCAGACTGGTATCAACTACCAGTTTGA
The DNA here is from genome assembly GCA_030066045.1 of Calothrix sp. MO_167.B12. Classification (GTDB taxonomy): domain Bacteria; phylum Cyanobacteriota; class Cyanobacteriia; order Cyanobacteriales; family Nostocaceae; genus Calothrix_A. The sequence goes on along the minus strand of JASJCJ010000018.1, from coordinate 2,974 downwards.
GGAAAGTCCGGGCTCCCGAAAGACCAAACTTGCTGGGTAACGCCCAGTGCGAGTGATCGTGAGGATAGTGCCACAGAAAAATACCGCCCCTATTCAAGTAAAAAGTAAAAAGTAAAAAGTAAAAAGAAACTAATCCTTACTTTTGACTTTTGATTTTTGATTTTTGACTTGTGTGGGGTAAGGGTGCAAAGGTGCGGTAAGAGCGCACCAGCAGCATCGAGAGGTGCTGGCTCGGTAAACCCCGGTTGGGAGCAAGGTCGAAGGAACTATGGTTGGTCTTTTACCAGTTCCGTAAAATTAGAGCCGCTAGAGGTGTCTGGTAACAGGCATCCCAGATAGATAACCGCCCTCAGATGCTAATTGCTAATGAGAACAGAACCCGGCTTACTACCAACTCTCTCCTTCCAATCCAAAATTTTCTTGTGGCTACTTAACAAAAGTTAGTAATAGTTTCTTTATTCACATCTTGTACCTGTGTTCAAAACCGGGTTTATTGAGAATAACTAATGTTGAAATCCTAAATATTGTGTTGAAAAACCCAATTTTTTTAGTCTTGTTGAGAATGCCACAATATATGTGTTTGGGTATTCTAGAAAATAAAAGTTTACGAGGTTCGTAGTGAGCGATAAAGTACTCGTATAAGCACTAAAGTACTTACTACCAATTGCTTAAATTTAACTGAATAAAGTTCAAAAAATTATTCCCTCCTTCTGGGCGGGGAAACCCCGCCCCTACTCCTCCACTCCTACTCTGCTCCAAGCCACTACCGCGTCTACACTCCTTCCCTCCGGGCGGGGAAACCCCGCCCCTACTCCTGAACTCCTTCACTCCTTCACTCCTTCCCTCAAGTCCCTGGAGCAGATTCAATTTTATAATTCAAGATGATTTGATGAAACTTGCTTATCCACGTCGTCAACGGCAACTCGAAACTTTAGTTAAAAAATTAGGCTTGTCACTAGAAGCACCGATAAAGTGGGAGTTGCTTGACTTGGCACTTACCCATCCTTCTGTTTCTGACTCAGAGAATTACGAACAACTCGAATTTGTGGGGGATGCGGTAGTACGCTTAGTGGCAGCGGTTGTTTTATGGGAAAACTACCCAGATTTCCCGGTGGGAGATTTTGCTGCTATTCGTTCTGTATTGGTGAGCGATCGCATTTTGGCAAAGTTAGCCAAAGAATATGGTTTACAATTATACTTGCTAGTAGCTGGTAGTGCTAGCGGCGATCGCATGGGTCAACAATCCCGGTTGGCAGATGCTTTTGAAGCTGTTCTTGGCGCTCTTTATCTCAGTACCAATAATTTAGATTTAATCCGTCCCTGGTTGGATAATCACTTTTGCAAACTTGCCGCCGAAATTCGCCGCGACCCTGCCAGATTAAACTATAAAGCTGCTTTACAAGAATGGACTCAAGCCCAATTTAAAGTTTTACCAGAATACCGAGTAGTAGAAATACCCTCACCGTCACATAATCAGGAACGCTTCATTGCTGAAGTATGGTTACATGGAGAAAAACTAGGTCAGGGCAAAGGACGTTCTATTAAAGCTGCGGAACAAGCAGCCGCTAAGGTAGCTTTTTTATCTATAGAGCATCCGCAAAAATCCTGAAAACAAATCATTGTTTGAGCGCTGATAATTAGTTTGTAGTCAGCCTTGACAATCAATGAATCCAATTAAAGTTGCCCTTGTTGGTGTAGGAAGGTGGGGAGTACATTTACTCAGAAATTTTTTGCACCAGCCTCAAGCCCAAATAGTAGCAATAGTTGATCACCATCCAGAAAAATTAGAAGCAGTTAAACAGCAATTTCAGTTAGATAGTAGTGTCTTACTGACAACCCAATGGCAGGATATTGGGGAGATTCAAGACTTACAAGCAGTAGTTATAGCCACCACAGCTTTCACCCATTATCCTTTAATTAAAGATGCTCTCAAACAGCAATATCATGTTTTAGCCGAAAAGCCCCTCACCCTTGACCCAGAAGAGTGTCAGGAACTTTGCCAACTAGCTGAGTATCAACAAAGACTGCTAATGGTTGACCATACGTATTTATTTCATCCAGCAGTTGAACGAGGAAAAGCAATTGTTAATAGTCATAAATTGGGCAATTTACGTTATGGCTATGCCAGTCGCACCCACTTAGGACCAGTTCGCCAAGATGTGGATGCTTTATGGGACTTAGCTATCCACGATATTGCTATTTTTAATCATTGGTTAAATCAAACACCTGTAAGCGTACAGGCAAAGGGTACGGTGTGGTTGCAACCCCAGGCAGAATGGGGAGTAGGTAATACACCCCCAGGACTGGCAGACTTAGTCTGGATAACCCTAACCTATGCTGATGGTTTTCAAGCATATATTCATCTATGTTGGCTCAATCCTGATAAGCAGCGACGCTTAACGGTGGTAGGAAGCCGTGGTAGTTTGATTTTTGATGAAATGTCACCGGATACCCCTTTAACCCTGGTACATGGCGAATTGCAGCAGTCAGATAAGCAATTTATACCTGGGAACCAGAGGCAAGAAGTAGTGGAAATACCCAAAGAAGAACCATTACAGAAAGTTTGCTCCCGCTTTATCAGCAGTATTATCCAGCAGACTCCTGTAGAGGTTTCATCTGGTTGGGTAGGTACAGAATTAGTCAAAATCCTCTCTGCGTTGACCACTTCTCTCCAATTAGGAGGTAAAACAATTAGAATTTAGAATTGAGATATCTTGTATTTCTTCCATTCATAGCGAGGGGATTTAATTAGGGCTTGCTGAAAAAGTCTTTGGGTGAGGGTAGGCAACAGGCAACAGGCAACAGGCAACAGTTTCATCCTTGATTTTTTATATTCTTTTTACCAAAAAAAATGAGCACGACTCGCGCTACCCAGAGCGACTGTCGTCGTCGCGGGGTCGCTCGTCAATGCAAGGTTTTTAAATCTCAAACCCCTATTGACTTGCACTTATGACCCAATAAAATAGCCTCAAAG
>JASJCJ010000017.1 GCA_030066045.1 Calothrix sp. MO_167.B12 | reverse complement strand
TACTCTTTCTGTACTCAGAAAAACTTTCCTTAGAATTTCATCTCAATTCCATCCATGAACTACTGCGGGTATGTTCAGAAGTGCGGATTTTCCCCTTACTACAACTGGATTGTCAACCATCTCCCTATCTTGAGCCAGTTATGCAAGAGTTCTTAGATAAAGATTTTCATCTACAGATTCAACCAGTAGCTTATGAGTTTCAAAAAGGTGGGAATCAGATGTTGAGAATTTATAGATAACTAATAAATTTATTTACCAAAATGGAGCCACAGGTTTTAGGGAATGCGATCGCTGCCATAACAAAAGATGTTGTTGATTTTAATATATAGTAAATTTATACTATTCAAGATGTTTAAGCTGTTTGCAATTGTCCATGTCAAACCAGATCGCGCTAGAAACAATTCCACCGGGCTTTACACCGCGATATTCACTCGAAGAACAAAAAGGCATAATTCATGATATTGAGTGGTCTCCAGATGGTCGAATGCTTGCGATTGTAGACAGTAACAATACTGTTAGAATCTGTGATGCCGAGAATGGAAGTACAATCTGGAAACAACGAGAAAATTCCAGTATGACCAGTATTAGCTGGTCTCCAGATGGAAAAACTCTAGCAGTAGGTTGTGGTAATACAAATATTAAGCTTTTAAACACTAAAACTGGAAAATTTCGTCGCCGGATATTGAAAGGTCATTCTGACTGGGTTTGGAAAGTCAAATGGTCTCCAGATGGATGTTTTTTAGCTTCTAATTCTCGTGATTCAAGTATCCGAATTTGGGATACCAAAACTTGGAGTTGTCATACGCTCAAAGTTTATCAAAATAACCTACCCTGTAGTATGGTATGGTCTCTTGATGGGCAAAGTCTTTTGTCTGCATCTTATGGTTATATCTGTCGTTGGGATTCAAAAACTGGACAATTAATAGGCTTTCTGAATGGAGAAAGTGGGGAGATTGGTCTTGTTACCAGCATGGAATTATCTCCAAATAAGCAATATCTTGCCATAGTATCTGATAATGTGGTGCAGATTTGGGATATTAAGACTGGACAACCAATAAATATTCTTGAAGGTCATACTCATTCCCTGACCAGTATTTCCTTTTCATATGATGGTCGTCTACTTGCATCTAAATCCAACAATGGAAGCATTCGGATTTGGCGTTGTGACATCTGGGAAACTTTAGCAGTATTTCCAAATCAAACTGATACCATTCAAACTCGTGGTGTAGTATTTAATCCTAAACAGCCAACTATAGCCATACTTAGTGAATCGGGTATAAAGCTTCGTGTTTGGAATTTAGACATTAATATTTTGCTAAACACTGCTTTAGGATTTGAAACAGTTCGCTATCGCAGTGCAAAAATTGTCTTGGTTGGAGATACTGGAGTTGGGAAATCAGGACTGGGAAATGTCTTAGCAGGTCAAGAGTTCAAACCCACAGCATCAACTCACGGACGCCATGTGTGGAGTTTAGGAGTTACATCTAATAAATCACAAAATGACTTAGAAGAAAATCGTGAAATGTTGCTTTGGGACTTAGCTGGACAGGTAGAATACCGACTCATTAATCAGTTATCCTTGGATGAAACCAGTGTAGCCCTTGTACTCTTTGATGGTTCGAGTCCTACTGATCCCTTCAAAGGTGTGGCATTCTGGAATAAAGCACTGCGACAAGCCAAAGGTAGTGACCATCTAGTTAAATACCTGGTTGCAGCAAGGACTGATGTTAGTACGTTAACTGTAACTGATGAACGCATGAATGCCTTTGCTTCAGAATTAGGATTTGAAGCTGCTTTTAGAACATCTGCTTTAACTGGTGAGGGAGTCAAAGAACTACTGGAAGAAATTCAAAATGCTATTGATTGGGAACGACTTCCATTGACCGTTTCGGAGCGTCTTTTCAAGCAAATGAAAGATTTTATTGTTAATCAAAAACAGAATGGTCATGTCTTAAAAATAGCAGCAGATATTATGCAGCAGTTTCGCATCATGTATCCGGAAGCAAGTTTTAATGAGGATGATTTTCGTGCTGCAATCGTAAGTGTAGAGTCACATGATTTAGTGAAAAACTTATCATTTGGTGATTATGTATTACTGCAATCGGAATTGCTAGACAACTACGCATCGGCAATGGCACGCGCAGCACGCGAACAACCTGATGGCTTAGGGTGTTTGGAAGAACAAGAAGCAAGAGAAGGTAGTTTCAATTTTGGCTCATTAGAAAGAATATCGGAGGATGAAGAAAGTATAATCCTGCAATCTGTTGTTGAATTATTTATCAGTAAAGAACTAGCTATTATAGATGCAGGTAAATTGATATTTCCGTCTCAATTTAACCGAGAATTACCAGAATATCCAAATGTACAAGGTTCTACTGTAACTTATCAATTTGATGGCGCACTAATGAATATTTATACGACTCTCGTTGTGCGACTTTATTACAGTGAAGTATTCAGAATGGAACCACTATGGAAAAATACAGCAATATTTTTACCTTTAAGCCGAAAGGATGAATCCTATCGATGTGGTTTTACGTTAGAAGAGCTAGATGAAGGTACTGGACGTATAACAATATTTTTTGGTCAACAAGTTGCTGATGATATCAAAAATCTATTTCTTAAATATGTACATGAACATCTAAATCGAAAGGCAATTAAAGGCAGTCTTAAACGAGAGCGTATCTACCGTTGTTGTGAATGCAACAAGGATATTAAAGATAGAGAAGCAGTGAATTTTCGTATTGAGCAAGGTATATCTACTATTCCTTGCCAATATTGTTCTACAAACATTACTCTTATAGATTTAATTGAAGAAACGTTTGGCAAAAAGGATGAATTTTTAGCTAAAGTTCGTGAATTAGATGAAAAAATTGGTGAAAATTTAGACAATGCCAGCAAGGAAACAATTCTCAAAGGCGAAGTTATGACTCTTGTAGGTAAGGCAGGACAAATATTTCGTCCGACATCAAATGATGATTGGGGAATTGATGGAGAAATAGAATTTAAAAATAATAAACATCAGGCTTCCGGTAAAAGAATTTATGTGCAGCTAAAATCGGGAAAATCTTACCTGAATATGAGGAAAGATGGTGTCTGTACTTTCCATATTTCTGATGAGCGTCACCTTGATTATTGGCTATCACAACCTTGTGATGTCTATTTAATAGTCCGTGACGGTGACGAAAAGATTTATTGGATGAACATCACGGAATATTTGAGAACATGGTGGGATAAAAAATCTAGTACCATCGTCTTCAAGAAAGAAGAATTCACTATCGAAGCATTACAAGGAGTCAGAAGAATTCAACTTGCTGAAGCTGCGAAAGCATTGAAACCAGCTAGTATGCAATAGGAAGAAATGGTAAAAGATTCAGACAACACAGCTATATCATCTTTTCCTTTCCAGTCAGGTCAAAATTTATGATCGCACCTGCAGAATGTGGGCTAGAACTCCTCCTTTTTGAAACCGGGTTTTTGAGGTTGCGACTCAATTGGAGTTTGTAGCACCTCAAAACCCAGTTTACCAGCTTGGATACTTAATCGGTTATCCTAACTAACTCCCCTACTTACTACTGACTAATTTTTGTAGCAAGGGGGGTAGTGGAATATTACGAAAGTGAGAATACTGGGAATCAACTTGATGTGCTTTTTTCACAATCCGATTAAAGAAGAAATTAACTAACTTTAATTCCCGAAAAATCTTTTGCGGATCTTCAAGATGACTTTTTGGTAATTGCTGTCCCATTTCCTTGAACACTAAACCCATAGGAATATTGATTTCATCCTGGAGTTTCAGAAAACGAGCAAATATTGGAGCAAAAGCGGAAACAAGTGAGCCAACACCCCCTCTAGCTTGTGACCAACCAAGGTAATAAATTCCTTTATAATCTTCCAGAAATGAGCCTCCATAGCACTTTACTATTGATCCTTCTACTCGTTGGAGTTCTGGAGCTAAGAATGGATAAGCCACATGGAAGCCAGTTGCACAAACAATTAAATCGAAAGTTTCTCGACTACCATCTACAAATTCAACTTCCTTACCATCCAAACGACGCACCCCTGGCTTACAGGTAATACGGCCATGTTTAATGTAGTAAGGTACTTCATTATTTAAGGTAGGGTGTTTGTCAAAAATTCGATATTTAGGTTCGGGTAAACCATAACTTTTATAACTACCAAAGGTTAGCAGAATAATTAAATAAGCTGTGAACCTCTGCAACCATTCTGGTACCCACCATTGAATTAAATCTGAAACTGGAATACCGACAAAAGTTTTGGGGATAAACCACACAGACTCACGCATACTCAACACAGATTTCGCTCCCACACGAGCCGCCTCTGCTGCTACATCACAAGCCGAATTTCCTCCACCAATTACCAAAACTCTTTTACCGCGCAACTGTTGGGGAGTTTTATAATCTTTGGAATGGATAATTTCTCCGTTAAATTCTCCTTGAAACTTGGGAAAACGTTTACACCAGTGATGACCATTACAAATGATAATCCCTTTGTAAATTCGCTGTTCGCCATTCTCAAAGGTGACTTCCCAAAGATTATCTTCAACAGGTCTTACGTAGCTAACTTTACGATTTAATTCAATATTTGTACGTAAATCAAAATGATTAGCAAAGGAATTTAAGTAATCCCGCATATTTTCGGCACTGGGAAAGTCCGGATAATCATCCGGCATGGGGAAATGGGTAAACTGGGTAATCTTGCGTGATGAAATGATATGTGCAGTTTCATACACACCATGATACCAATTGCCACCAATATTATCACTGGCATCAACTTGGTCATAGGGAATATTCGCAGTCTTAAGGGACTCAGCCATACCCAATCCCACAAAACCAGCTCCAATAATCAGATGCTTTAGGGTAGTGTCCAACATATTTTTAAGTTTACTGGAATTGACGGTTTTCTAGAGTTTTTGTAAATGTGTTGCTAATCCATCCAACTACACTGGGGGAATATCGTGTGAGAATATGAAAAGCCTGGGCGATGATATCGGGGAATACCTGCAATTTGTTATCAGCAATTCCTCTAATTGCTGCCCGCATTATCTTTTCAGGTTCTGCTACCATATACTGCGGAACACCCTGAATCTTCTTGGCTAAAGTTCCATACCGTTGTGATTGCAGAATTGGGGTGCGGGTAAAGAAAGGATAAACAGCAGTAACCTTGACATTATATTCTTTGAGTTCATTAAACAGCCCTTCGCTAAATCCCCGCAAACCAAACTTACTGGTTGCATAATGAGTCATTCCCGCAAAAACTGACCAACCTGCGATGCCGGAAATATTGACAATATGACCTTTTCTACGGGTAATCATGTCAGCAATAAACAAAGAACTTAACCGCATGGGTGCGAGTAAGTTGACTTGCATTACTAGCTCCCATTTTTGGCTGGGAACTTCATCTATGCGACCAAACAAGCCAACACCAGCATTGTTTATTAGAATATCAATGGGGATATTGAGGGCTTTGACCTGATGATAAAGGGTTTCGCATCCCTCACGAGTAGAAAGGTCGCCAGGTATAATTGCTAATACTTCACCAGTTGAAACTTGATGCTGAATTGCCTCAACTTGTTGACGTAAAACAACTTTGTCTAAATCTGTTAAAATCAGTCGGCTACCAGCTTCTAGCAGTTGTCGGGTTAATTCCTGTCCAAACCCACCAGATGCACCAGTAATCAAAACCACAGCTTCATATAACTGAGTCATAAAAAACCTCCTGGGAGTCGGAGTCAGAAAACTTTGTCACGGGGTCGCAGATCCTGACTTCTTCGGGAAGTCGGGGATCTCAACACCTACAACTAATTAAAATTAATGTCTAGATTCAAATCTTAGGTGAACTGAAGATACCTAACTGTAGCAATGACCACGACTTTTTCATATTAGTCCCCCACGGGAAAATCCCATAACCAAGGATCTGAAAATGCTTTGTGATTAACTCCTCAAGGGCGCACGCAATGCGCCCCTACTCGTTTCTTAACGATTTTCAAGTTATTCTCCCATGAACGTTTGTACACAACCAAACATGAAAATAATCCCTTCACTCTGGGCGGGGAAACCCCGCCCCTACTCCTTCCCTCCCTATTTTCTAGCTAGCCCTCCACGGGAAAATCCCACACCTAAGCTGTCAACCATCAACTAACAACTAACAACTAACAAGCATTTTCAAGCTAGTCTCTCATGAACGTTTGTACACAACCAATCATGAAAATACCTATTACCTGTTGCCTGTTGCCTGTTGCCTGTTGCCTATTTTCAAATTAGGTAATGCCTAAAAATCCTTCACTTTACTGGAGTTGACCATTTTGTAGTTTTTTGTCAAATGTGTCGCTTATCCACCCAAGTAACTCGGGAAAATATCGTTTGAGAAGATGAATAGTTTGTGATGCAACGTCAGGAAATACGTGCAATTTATTATTGACAATACCTCGAATTGCTGATTGCATTACCTTTGCTGGGTCTGTTACCATGTAGTCTGGAATACCTTGGTTATGCTTGGCTAGGGTGCCATACCTCTGTGACTGGAGAATTGGGGTGCGGCTAAAGAAGGGATAAACAGCAGTAACTCGGATATTGTATGCCTTGACTTCATTAAACAGCCCTTCACTGAGTCCTCGCAAACCAAACTTACTGGCTGCATAATGAGCCATTCCTGCACCTGCGGACCAACCTGCCAAGGAAGAAATATTAACGATATGACCTTTTTTACGGGCAATCATATCAGCAACGAACAAAGAACTTAAGCGCATGGGTGCGAGTAAGTTGACTTGCATTAAAAGTTCCCATTGTTGGCTGGGAACTTCATCCATGCGACCAAACATCCCAATACCTGCATTGTTAATCAAAATATCAATGGGAATGTTGAGTGCTTTGACCTGATGATAAAGGGTTTCGCAACCATTGCGGGTAGAGAGATTGCCAGGTATTATTGCTAGAACTTCACCTGTTGAAACTTGATGTTGAATTGCTTCAACTCGTTGGCGTAAAACATCTTCATCCAAATCCGTTAAAATGAGTCGGCTACCAGCTTCTAACAACTGTTGAGTTAGTTGCTGTCCAAATCCACCAGATGCACCAGTAATGAGAATAACAGCTTCGTGTAGCTGAGTCATAAAATAACCTCTTGGGAGTCTGGTAACTACAAAATATAGTCATTTGTAATTGAGTGAAGTACTTGTTATATCATGTGCGGATGAATACTTATAACACCTCACCCGCCTACGGTACCCTCTCCTTATTAAGGAGAGGGTAAGAGAGAGTTGAAGTGAATCAAACAGAAATTATAAGTAATTAAGCGAACGTGATATTAAACTCCTACCTCTTTACCTCACTAGAAAAAATGGATGTCTTGAATTTATAGAGGTTCTGGCTAAGGGAAATTACGACTACATTTGTGTGAAATGTTGCCATAGGGATACTCCTAGTGACAAGATTGCACCTAAATCTGTAGTTATTGAATTTCTTTGAAGTCTTGCTTTCAACTTCAAACCGCTATATTCAAATCTTAGGTGAACTCAGGGCAACCAACTGTAGCAATGACCACGGCATTTTAATATTAGGTATAAGCCATGAATATTTTCTCAATGCTGGTATCGCCAAGGGCAGTATAAACCGCAGAGAACGCAAGGATACAGGCAGATTTCCATCCTGGTCTACAAGTCCATATTTCTGTGCTACTTCAGCAACAATTTGTACTTTCCCTGTACGGCGGATAATATTGGTTTCTGCCGCAAGTTTGGCAATTACTCTGCCTGTGAGTAAAGGAGTTTCCCAGTTATAGCGATCGCGCAGTGGCTCTTTCGGAGCATCGCTAATTAATCCAGCTTTTTCATCGGTATCATTTTTGTCTTCCATTTCAGATACCATCTGGGAAATATGTTCGGTTCCCACAATCCCAGGCCACAGGGAAATAGAAGTAACATTATATGGTTTGAGTTCAACAGCCATATCAGCCGCCAAGCGATCGCACGCCGCTTTACCTGCTCCATAAGCTGCACCGAAAATATAAGATAGACCACCCCAAGAGGAAATGGTACAAATTAATCCCTGTCGCCGTTTACTCATCATCCGGGCAGCAAAAATACTGGCAACATAATGACTACGAAGACCAACATTATTACAAGCATCCCAAAGCTGAGGCTCAAATTCCCAAAAGGGTTTACCATTGGCATCTTTCAATGCTTGCACGCCCCCATATACATTGTTTACCAGTAGGTCTAATTTTCCATCCTGTTCGTCTTGGATACGCTCAAATAGCAGTTGCACTTGCTGATCATCACTATGGTCTACTTGCACGGGAATACATACACCACCTGCTGACTCCACTGCTGTCTGAGTATCCCGCAAACACCCGGAAATTTTGTCACCAGCATTTGATTTATCCAGGCTGCGACCTGTAATGTATACAGTTGCACCAGCTTCACCCAAACCAACGGCAATTCCCTTGCCGATACCCCTGGTAGCACCCGTGACTAATGTGACTTTTCCTTGAAGATTTTTCATTGGCTGATGCCTTGCTCCTAGCTCTAGTTTAGTGTGAATATTTGACTAAAGTGAAGATTTTAGGAAGATTATCGTCGCAAGGCATATAGATTAAAAAGGTTGGAACCCTTTAACATGGATTCCTGTTCTATTGTAATCTCGCTCAACCCATGTTCTTTGAGTAAAGCCGTAATCTTTTCGAGTCGATGATCTAAATTGTGGATTTCAACAGCAATTTGTTTAATCTTTGACCAATCTTGCTCTTCAATACCTAAAAGCACATCTAGCTCACTTTTTTCGACATCTACTTTGAGCAAATCAATCTGCTTAATCTGGTGTTCTTGTATAATTTCCGATACAGTTCTCAGCTGGCAAGTAACCTGTTCTGTTTGAAACGCTTTTTCTAATCTTATATCCAGAATCAGTGATCGCAAAAAGGAAGGAAGGAAACGAATCCAACGAACTGAGACAGGTGCGTTTTTGAGATTACGAAGGACACTCTGTTTAAGTTGCTGTTTTAGCTCTGGCAAACTATCTTGATGTGCAGTAGATAGCATTGTGGCATTAGGATGATAAGCAAATGTTATCGTCTTAGACTCGTGGGAAAGTCCACAGGGAAAGACTTTAATCTTTTCTGGATCAAAGCGTTGAGCATTAGCCTTTAGCACTTCAAAAATGGCGGGAATCGGCTCGAAGGCATAGACGTTCACATTTTTCTGACACTTTTGATATACCCATAGGGTGAACAAACCAATATTGGCTCCTACATCAAAGACGATATCACCTTCATGCAATTCGATTCCATGTTTGATATAGTCTTGGATTTGCTCGTAAAGAATTGGTACTTCTTCTTCTCGCAAGCAAAATATTTTCATTCCATTGGGAAGCGTGGTTTCTGGAATTGAAGTTGACATGAATAGATTACCGATATAACAACAAACAACTTAGCCATTAGTTTCAACAAACAACGGGTTTTCCCGTAGATACAACCTGCTCCACAATATCAGCTGCTCTACTCACCCCTCCAGAACGACGAATCGCCTCCTGAAGTCTCAAAGCATTCTGTTTGTAGGAATCTTCAGTTAACACCTGTCTGATAGCCTTTTGTAGCCTTTTCACACTCACTTTACCGAGGGATACAACCTCCCCTGTACCCGTCCAAGCGATTCGCGCTGCTACTCCTGGCTGATCGTTAGCAATCGGAATAGCTACCATTGGTACTCCATTACTCAAAGATTCTAGAGTAGTATTCATTCCTGCGTGGGTGATGGTAAGGGTTGCTTTTTGTAATAGTTCCAATTGAGGTGCATAGCCAACAACTAAAGTATTTCTCGGCAATTCTGGTAAAGATTCTGGGGTAGCTCCCCCACCTAAAGCAATGACTAATTGAGCGTTTAAACCTACGCAAGCTTCAGCAATCCTTTCAAAAATCCACAGCAGGCGATTTTGTATAGTCCCCATCGAAGCATAAATGAGTGGTTGTCCAGTCAGCTTTTCATAAGGAAAAGATACATGTTCTCGACTGGCTGGGTTACTGTAGGGTCCAGTGAAATGGAAGCACTGAGGCAATTCTTTCCTGGGAAATTCAAATTCAGCAGGTTGTTGACTCAGTTGAGCGAGTTGGGAATATAGATCGTTGCCTGTTGATTTTGAAGGCAAGTTCCATTTTTTGCGATATTCAGCTATTACATCCAGTATTGGTTGAGCAAGTAAACTACTGAAGGCATAACCTGTTCGGTTGCGGATAATTGCCCGCCAGCCTGTGTCGTAGCCCCAGTGTGTAAAGATAGGCGGAACGCCTTCTTCTCGATTAAACAGCAAGGCACTACACACGCTGATAAAGGGAATATTCAGAAATTCAGCAACAGTACCTCCTTCGATTGATACTTGATCTACTAGCAATGCTTCTACACCAGCAGACTTAAGGGCTATAGGAGAATCCCGAAGAGACACAGATACATCCTGTTTTGCCAAGCTGAAGTTATATCGTAATGCAGCAAGCCCACTCAGTTCTCCTCTTCGTTTCATTAGTTGTGCAGTTGCCCCAATGGGGAACTCAGACTCTCCAATTGCCCAGAAATTCAATCCAGTTGCCAGTGCTTTGGGTTGAGAATCAACTATCCCAAATAGGGTGACGTGATGACCACGGCTCATAAGTTCGTATCCCAAGGTAGTCATGGGGTTTAGATGACCAGATGCTGTGGGACAGAGGATACCAAAATGAGTCATAAGCTTATCTTTTCAATATTCAGAAATCTGAAAACATCTTTATAGTGCTTTTGAAGCCAACACAGGCTTCCCTGTACGCGCTACTTGTTCGATAATATCAGCAGCTCTACTCACCCCTCCAGAACGGCGAATTGCCTCTTGAAGTCTCAAAGCATTCTGTTTGTAGGAATCTTCAGTAAACACCTGTCTGATAGCCTTCTGTAGCCTTTTCACGCTCACTTTACCGAGGGGTACAACCTCCCCTGTACCTGTCCAAGCAATTCGCGCTGCTACCCCTGGCTGATCATTAGTAATAGGAATAGCTACCATTGGTACTCCATTACTCAAAGATTCTAGGGTAGTATTCATTCCTGCGTGGGTGATGGTAAGGGTGGCTTTTTGTAATAGTTCCAATTGAGGTGCATAGCCAACAACTAAAGTATTTCCCGGCAATTCTGGTAAAGATTCTGGAGTAGCTCCCCCACCTAAAGCAATGACTAATTGAGCATCTAAATCTACACAAGCTTCAGCAATCCTTTCAAAAACCCACAGTAGGCGATTTTGTAAAGTCCCCATAGAAGCATAAATCAGTGGTTGCCCAGTTAACTTTTCATAAGGAAAAGACGCAGGTTCTCGGCTGGCTGGGTTACTGTAGGGTCCAGTGAAATGGAAGCACTGAGGCAATTCTTTCCTGGGAAATTCAAACTCAGCAGGCTGTTGAGTCAGTTGGGCGAGTTGGGAATAGTAATCATTGGGGTTAGAAAATAGAGGTAAATTCCACTGCTGACGATAGGAATTAATGATTGCTCGCACGGGTTTCCCAATCCGATTCAAGATTGCATATCCCCCCCTATTGCGTAACCCGCCCCACCATGAGGGATTATAATTCCACGGGGTATTAAAGGGAGGAATACTGATTTCCCGATTCAGCATGATGGCACCACAAAGACTAACAAAAGGGATGTCTAGATATTCCGCAACTGTCCCTCCTGATGGGGAAACTTGATCTACCAATAATGTGTCTATACCTGCTACTTTAACTGCTTCTGGAGCATCCTGAAGACATATGTCTGCCGCTTTAGATATCCATTTGAGGGTGTATTGCAATGCCTCAAATCCACTCATTTTACCAAGTTGGATAAATAAGTCCTTTGTTGCACCTGGAGGAAAACTAGACTCACCAATTGGCTGAAATTCTAACCCTGCTGCAAGAATCTTGGGTTGAGCATCCATAACTCCGAATACAGTCACGCTATGACCACGCTGTTTTAGTTCGTACCCTAAAGTGGTCATAGGATTCAGGTGACCAGCAGCAGCAGGACAAATAATGCCAAAATGAGCCACAGTAAATACCCTTACTTAATATTCAAGAACTTATCCAAGGCTACCACCAAACTAGGGGGCCAACGACGAACATTTTTTACCCAGTTAATATCTTTATAACGGCTATCTAACCCATAAGCCGCCACCCAATTGCTTTCTGCTTCCCCTGGCTGTCCGTTTGCCCAATAAGCAGCAGTTAAGGCAGCTCGCATATCTGCAAATTGGGGATACTTACGAACAAGACTCTTCATTTCCCGCATAGCAGTTTCTGTCTCACCAGTTTCATACACCGCTAAGGCATGATTAGCACGGGCAAAGGCAAATTTGGGGTTAATCTCCGTAGCTTTTTGATAATCTGCGATCGCATCTGACCATTTCCCTAAACCTGCTTTAGCATTTCCCCGATTGTTATACGCCATCGCATCATTGGGGTCTAATTCTAACACATGATTATAATCAGCGATCGCATCTGACCATTTTCCCAACCCCTCTAAGGCTGTCCCCCGATTCAAATAAGGATCTGTAACATTGGGTGCTAATTCTATAGCTTTGTTGTAATCTTCTAAAGCCTCTTGTAATTTATTTTGACTTACCCGCACATTCCCTCGGTTACTCCACACTGCCGGATTTTGGGGAAATTCTTCTAAAATTTGGGTCCAGTACTTTTCTGAGGTCGCAAAATCACCTTCACTAGCAGCATTCAAAGCCTGATTGCTTAAATTTTCCCATTTCTCGAACTGTTCTTGAGTAATTTGTAAGGGTTCATTAGCAGCGAGTGCCTCTCCACCCCAGCCAAATATTAAAATAGCACTCAGGAAAATGACAATTAATCGCACCATCAGACCTATTCCTCTTACCTTGGTGTTTTGTTAACCTTTATTAATTGAACCATCAACAGGCAAAATACTGGGCAAAAATTGATGCAAAATTGTGGCTTAGGCAATTCATGAAGGAAGAAGGAAGAAGGAAGAAGGAAGGAGGTTTTATGTTTTTAAAGGCAACTCTTAACAGGGAACAGGCAATAGTGAAGGCGTTGGACGAGGATTTAAACCCCGTCCAACGCAATCGTCCTCATGACGGGGCACCAGACCCACTGGTGGGTCAAGAGCTTGGATGACTCCCAAACTCCTTCCCTCCTACCACCAAACTCTCACGGGTAGTTCTACGGGTGTAAGAGTTCCAAACATCAAGCTCTGTAGCAGGGCGGGTGGAGAGTTTGGCTCTTGTCTGTTCACTGAGTCCCTGAACCATAGTAAAGTCTGCTCCAGCAATACTTTGAATGTGCTCCATTTCCACACCAGTCATATCTGCTGCACGAAAGTCTGCACCAAGTAAATCTGCACCATTAAATCGAGCATTACATAAATAAGCACCAGTCAAAAAAGCTACTCGTAAATCTGCGCCACTTAAGCAAGCATTTTCCAGATTTGCCCCTGTCATGTCTGCACCACTCAAGTAAGCTCCTAGTAGATTTGCCCCTTGTAAATCGGCGTTTCTTAAATTGGCGGTGTTCAAATAAGCGCCATTTAAATTTGCTCCAGGTCCCACTGCTCCGGATTTTTTATAAGCGTATCCTTCTGGCCAAACAGTTTGCCAGTCATAGGATGCAACCTGTAGTTTTGCTCCGTCTAAATTAGCGCCAGTGAGGTTTGCTTGGTGGAGATTGGCTCTACTTAAATATGCTCCTTGTAAATTGGCTCCCTGTAAATTTGCAGCACTTAAATTAACTCCCCGTAAATCAGTGCCACTGAAATTCACTTCACTGAGGTTAGCACCACTGAAATTAACCCCAATCAAACTGGCTTGACTCAAATTAGCTGCTTGTAGTTCTACTCCCCGCAAATCCAATTTCCTCAAGTCTTGCAAATCACTTGCCAAACCAGCCCTCAGAGCATTTATAATTTCTGAGGATGGAGTTAATGGTAAGCTGGAATTGATGCGATCGCCTGGAGTATTGAGCTGAATTTGGCTGTTAGTCATCAGTTGAAGTTTGGGAACTATTCAGGCTTATTTTACCGTAAACTGCTTTTTATATGGCGAGGTGACAAAAGCCCATGCAACTAATTCCACCCATGACCATGATGGACTTTTTCCGCAAAAGCGAAGGTACTTGGTTTACCCAACGTAATGTCCATCACTTTGACTTGGTGGCTGATGAATCCGGGGAATCTAATTTGATTGTTAGTGTATTACAACAAGATGATCCCAAAGTCAAGCAAGTATGCGATCGCCAAGGCATAGATCCTAGCAGAGCAAAAGGTGGAGCTAGTTTTTTGTGGCAAGCAAATCTGGATAATGATGAGCCAAATCCCGATTATGCGGCTATTCTCATTGATGTTCCTGATGATGAAACTGGTCTTTCTGGCAAACTGGTACGCAATGAGGGTTATGTTGAAAAGATACCCGTTGTCTGTCAATATTGGTTTGGCAAGGATGGTATTTTGACCATTGATACTGAGTACGGAAACAACCAAGGTCAAGAAAGGTGCTGGTTTGTGACTGATGATTTTCGGGTTCGTGTCAGCACAGTGCGGATGATGAATGGTGTAAACTTGATGACTTACTGTTCTGAGCGCCGTTGTGTCACCGCAGATGTTTTAGAATCAATGGTGCGTCGGAATATGGCTAGGAAAGCGGAAGCTGGATAAGATGCAGGGGACAGAGGGAGTGAAAGAGTGAGGGAGTGAAAGAGTGAGGGAGTGAAAGAGTGAGAGATGGTAGAGGAGCAGGGAGCAGAGAATACCGGAAGAAAAAAGTTGAATATTAAGGTCATAACTATCGTTCTTACCCATCCTGAATGATAGGGAAAGGTGGAAAGATGACCCCTACTTCTAGTGAACAAAACTATACCAATCTACTAATTCAGTATCAGCCTAAGCCAATTAAAACTCCTGAAGAGTATAACGTAGCCCTGACTATAGTAGAGGAGATGATGTCTGGCGAGTTGACGGAGGCTGAAACGACACTTTTTGATTTGTTGGTTGTTCTCATTGAGACTTACGAGGTTCAGCATTATCCCATAGGTGAGCCTACAGCTACAGCTACTTTAGAGTCACTAATGCATGAGTTTGACGTAAGGCCATCTACTTTAGCCGAGGTTATTGGTTCTGTTGAGCAAGTCAGCAAGATAATTAATGGTCAAAGGGAAGTAAGTACATCTCAAGCAGAGTCCTTAGCCAAATTTTTTAATGATTTAAGTTCTGAACTTTCCCTGACATCCAAGCACTTTGGCAAGTAAGCTAAATTTACAACCAGTTTTTCTATTCCCAGTCATCTTATTCAGAATGCTTCTGAATTTGAGATCCAACAAGGGGATAATCACGCTGAAGCGGATGGGATTGGGTAAATTCCTCGAATAGTTTGAAAAAGCTATCTAAACCAGTGCGTTCGTCTTCAGAGTAAAAAAGGATGATTTTGTCCCAGGATTGGCTGGAAGAGATATTGAATTTGGTTTGAATCCAGGTTTGAAATTCTGTGAATTGTTTTTCTTCCTGGGTTTGGGAAATGCCAAGTTCACGGCGCGCCAGAATATAGCCTGCTAGACAGGAAGCGTAGGTTGCACACAGAAGGTTTACCCAGGTACAAGGAAGGGCGTTTTTGGATTTTGCGAATTAGATCGTACAGACTACTCATCATAATTATCTCCTAGTAGGGTGGGCAATGCCCACCTTACGACGGCGTACATTGGCATACATTTATTTTTTCACCCATAGGTAGCGATCGCATTTGATGTATTTTTGTTGGGAACCATGGATGTAGGGTGGGCATTGCCCACCTTACGATTGACCATTGCCCACCTGACGATGGTGTACATATGCAACACCATCGAGGCGAATATATTTCTTTTTTAACCCATGAGTGAAAACTAGAATATTCCCACAAATGGGGACAAGTAACTAAGCCATGCTTGACTGGATTGTAGTGAATATAGTTGAGATATGCTTCTAATTCTTGATAACCTTGGATTGTATGCTCCCAAAAGCGTCGATGCCAAATGTTACTTTCTCGATGTTTTTGCCGAGAGATAGAAACATCATTTGGTAATGCATTTTTACCTCGCAAAGATTGGGTAAACAAAACTTTCAACCGTCCAACCCGTTTAGAATAATTAGAGTCACCATTGGGTAATGTCCAAATAAAATGCAGATGATCTGGTAGTACAACCGCCCCAACAATTGTAAAAGGCATTTCTGATTTTACCGTCGCCACGGCTTGACGCAACAGTGAAACGTTCTCCGGTTGAGAAAAAAGAGGCTGGCGTTCATAGGTTACAAGGGTGAAGAAATATGTACCACCAGGAACGTAAAATCGACGGTATTGAGGCATTGCATTGGCTTGGATTTTCCGGGGTAGATAACCAAACCTATGATTCCCATTTCAGTTTATGGATCTTGTAGGGTGGGCATTGCCCACCTTACCATTACCATTGGTAATTGCCCACCTTACCATTCAAAAAAATATCAACAATAAGGCTGAAACTGTTGCCTGTTGCCTGTTGCCTACCCCCACCAAGGACCTTTTTCAGCAAGCCCTAAATAGCTGTTAGTTTTTAGTCCCAATCATCTGATTCTGACTGCTTCTCCAGTTGAGAAATCGCCAATTTCATGACTGACTGAACCCCCGCTTCCTGCTCCTGGTTTAACGCCGCTTGCAGTGGTTCTATAGCAGAATTATCGCGGATTTTCATTAATGCCAAAGCAGCTGATTTGCGGCTTTCTGCTTCAGGATGGTTTAGTAACTCTAAAAGTGTGGGAACTGCTGGTTTATGAGCTAAATTTCCTAACACCGCTGCGGCTTCACATCTGACAGTTTCCGATGGGTCATCAAGAGCATTAATCAAAATATCAAAATCTCCTGCCTTGGGATCCTCTTGGGCAACTTTAGCAATCGCAGCTACCACCGCCGCCCGCACACCCTCTGAATCCGAAGAGAGAGCCTGGTACAAATGCTCTTTTGCCTCTGCACCAATAAACGCCAATGCCCAAGCTGCGTGTCCTTTAATACTTTCGGGATGTTCAGGAGATTCTAGTATCTTCAATAAATCTGGTACGGCTGGTTCTCCTGTTCTTGCCAACGCTCCCACTGAAGAACCTTGTACCACTGTGTCTTCATCATTGAGGAAGGCATGAACTAAGGTAGGAACAGCCTTAGGATCGGCAATCAAGGTTAATGTTTTGGCACAGGCTCTCCTGACAACTGGGTTGGGGTGATTGGTTAAAGCCTCCAGTAATACGGGAGTTGCGGGTTCACCAATTTCTCCCAATGTCTCAGCAATTCTCAGCCTCACCATTCCCCGAGAATCGGCAAAGCTCTCCACCATCTGCCGCATTAACTCCTCATCGTTGGGGTCAAAGGTGTGTAGCGTGATTTGTTCAGTGACTGTTTGAATTAAAGCATCTGTTTGGGCTTGTGCCTGCAAAATAGGGTCATCCCCGGCTTTAGTTTCGGAGTTGAGCATATTACTTATTATGAATTACCTATCACCTTCGACTGAGAATTTGAAATTAGTTTAGAGCAGAATTCAGGATTATTGATGAGTTATTTCAGTTAGCATCCTGCACTCTTGTGCTGCGCTAACAATTATTAGTTTTTCCATTGATAAACTGAGAAAAAAAGTAGTAGAAACACTCTTTTTTCCTCCGAACTCCGAACTCCGAACTCCGAACTATTGACTAGCTTGCTGTTGACGTAATTGTGTGAGAATACCATCAATTTTATTCAGTTCTGGTTCTAATTGAGCCATTACCGCTGATTTTGTCAACTTAGCTTTCTTTCCCGCTTCCATAGTGTCATGAACCAGGCGTTCCCGATATTGCTCAAATTCAGCAATCACCTCTGCTACTTCTTGGGGGGTTGCCTGTTCTGTTGCGGTCATTTCTGAAGATTCAGCCATATTTTTTACCTAAATGCCTATCTATGATTTATTGTCAACTTAGGCAATATCCAAAATGCCCATATTTTATGATCTTCTCAGATTGCGTTACTCTCTGGCAAATTTTTTTAATATTAATTTTTGTAA
This sequence comes from Calothrix sp. MO_167.B12, assembly GCA_030066045.1. Taxonomy (GTDB): domain Bacteria; phylum Cyanobacteriota; class Cyanobacteriia; order Cyanobacteriales; family Nostocaceae; genus Calothrix_A. The sequence goes on along the minus strand of JASJCJ010000017.1, from coordinate 38,094 downwards.
TTTTTGTTTATATTTACTTGCTTTTCACTAGATGTTATGAATATTGACCGGAAAATAAACTGGATAAGCTGTTAAGCGTCTAAATTGTATACATAGGGCTTGCAGCAAAAAGTCATGATTGTGGGGGTAGGGAATAGGGAATGGGCAATAGGCAATAGTTCGGTGCCTATGGGTTTCTATTCAAAATATCATCAAAAATTACAGATGCAAGAATTTTAAACCGTTAATCCTAATTGACTTGCACGCCCTGACCCAAAAAAATAGCCCTTATGCATTGAGCAATCAATGTTTTATAGTTATTCAGCAGACCCTACATAAAGCGGGCAGGATGCCCCGAAGTCGCTACAACGGGGGGAACCCCCCTACGGGTTCGGTAGTTGTTCATGGGGGAAACCCCCAAGACCACACTACCTCACCGCAACGCGCTTCTCTCCGCACTACAATCACCTGGTTTTTTACTTTATACAATTTAGCTGCGTATTAACTTACCGAAATATTGGGGTCTAAAGCCATGTCTTTTGAGGTAGAATGTTTTTGGGACGGGGTTTGAATCCCGGTCACAAAAACAAACTTATTACTTATTACTTATTACTTATTACTTATTACTTATTACTTATTACTTATTACTTATTACTTATTACTTATTACTTATTACTTATTACTTATTACTTAATTCAACCTCTCCTTAATAAGGAGAGGGTGCCATAGGCGGGTGAGGTTTTATAATTATTCATTCATGAAATAAAAAATATGCCAGTTGCATAAGTCCTATTGCTATTACCCTAAACTATAAACTAGATTCCAAACCCATACTATTTTGAGTATTCATTTCGATATTACACAAAGCTGGACTATTTTCAAAATTACAAGTATAGGTTGCCAGACGTTCTTGTTGATAATTAAACACTCGCACATTGTAACTATAAGTGCGTGCTAGATTACCCATTTGATTAACAAAGTTATAACGCTCAAGATAATCTAATAAGCTCCAAATTTGCTGATTAACTACCAAATCTACTCGTGCTGGTTCCTTTACAGAAGCTGGATATGCAATCCAATTATCTAAGAGTTTATTCTCAGAATTTTCCTTTGCCCACCAAAAGCTAGGGACAGCCATTTTATCTTGGTAAATAGTATTAGCTGTAACCACAAAACCTGTATTTTGTTTCAACAATTCTAATTCTAAAGGAGCCTCTGAAGCGATAAGTTGGGGCTGATTTTCTGCTAATGAAACTTGATGTGTAAAACAAATAAAGGTAGTAATGCTGGCACCTAAAAATAGAGCAAGTGAACGCATGGCTAAATGAATTTTAATGGGATTGCGATATCGAAATTAAGATCAGGCTGGATCCTAAGTAAGGTGTAATCAACACACATATTTTTCCCGTTTCCAATATTTTTGTAACTAATCCGGAAAAAAATTAGGTTATTACTGACTCCTTCAATAAATCTAATCACAACTCATTAGTCATTAATTATCTGCTAATAGTTCCCCAAGGAATTAATTTTATTTTTTGAGATAAATTAATACCCAACTCCTCAATACTCACTTTAGTATGTTTGGGTACCAAAATAGCACTACGCGCAAGTCAAAAGTCAAAAGTCAAAAGTTTACTAATCATAGGTTTGCTGCGTTCAACAATGTTCTAACCTAATTACGTAGTGCTATAACTGGGAACAATAAAGGCTTCATAACAGGTATAACATTGTCAACAGCTAATCAACTTTGGTTGTAGAACGTCTCATGGAACCACGAGTTACCCCTAGCTGATTTTGTAATTTTAATTCTTGCCAGAGTTGGGAGCCTGTAATTTCACTTCGTAATAGTTTTTGATAACGAGAGATTACCTGGGTTACCTGTTGAGGTGACTCATTAACAAATTCGATGCGGAAGTGTTTTAATCCCAGTTCTAAAAGATGCTGGACGTATTCTGCTCCTGTTTGTGCCGTACCGTTAAAAACAGTATTACGACACCCTGCATCTGCTTGTAAAATATGTTCTGTGCCAATGCGGGATTCACGTATTTTCACTTCATGGTGTTCGCAAGGCCGTCCGCAATTGGTAAAATCAGTTCCCTGGGAAAGGAAGGCACAAAAGACGCAATGTTCCATATGAAACATGGGCATATGTTGATGGATTGTCACCTCTAACCACTCAGGAGGACAAGTTTTGAGTAAGTCTTCTAATTGGTTAATATTCATGTCATAGGAAGCTGTCAGCCTTGCTAAACCACAATGGGTAATAAAGTAGTCAGCAGTCAAAGCATTGGCAACGTTTAAGGAAAAATCTCCAATACAATATTGATCGGCAAAAAATTTCAGATGGTCATAATTACGTACTAAATAGCCATCTGCTTGACAATTACGTACCTGTTTTAAAATCCAATTCTCATTGGGTTTGGTAATTCGAGGTGGTGCAACAAAAATCTGGGGATGGGAATAATTTTCCCCCTGCTTCATTCCTTCTTTCTGACTCTCCTCTCCCTGGCGTACCATCTGCACTGCTTGGCGATACTTGCGAGGATCTTCAAATTCACAGTAAATAGTCCCTACCCCTGTTTGTAAAGCGGCTTCTAACTGTTGTAAATTTCGTACCAGTACGATTAGATGAGGTGACACAGGAGGTGGGGAAGTAGGACTTTCCGGTGACAAAGAATGAGATTGAGAAATCCCAATGGGTTTACCCTGGGTGTTTGCTGGGGATGAATTATCCTGCAAATCTGCAATGCCATAACTGGGTAACGGGAGTAAATCTGATAGGGAAGCATGGGGATTAATTTGCCAAGGTTGAGGTTTAATCCGCAACTGTTCTAATCCTGTAACAATTTCCCTTCGCATTCGATTCAATTCACTTACAGGTAACATTACCTCACCCTGGAGGTTATTGTTTAACTGGTTTAAATAGAAGGGTGTATTACCGAGACGACTAAACTGGGTTTGTAAACGTTCTCTAGTTAGGGGTTTAGTATTAGCTGCAACTAATGGCATAGTTGATTCTACTTGAACAACATGGCCGATTTCATCGCTGGCGATCGCAATTAATGGTAAATCTATTTCTCCATGCACTTCGATGTTAATGGGGCGTTGGAAGTGGGGATTCTCTCCCGCAAAACTTTGACGCAGTTGTTTATCCAACTCTGGATCGCTGGTTTTCCACAGGCGATCGCCCACATGAACCCGTCGCCATTTTATACTACCCTTCCCAAAGGTAATAATAGTCTCTTTCCCCTGCTGTTTGACCGTATATATACGACCTCCTTCTTCTTGCCTTTCCGGATGACCACAGTCAAAAACAACACCATCACCCGGTTTCACTGGTGCTTGCCTCCGTATTGTTACCTGTCCATCATGGATACGAATTACTTCACCCAAATAAACTCCCCGCTTTTTCCCAAAGCGAGCATGAACCAATTCTTGATTATTAATTCCCTTAAACCACCCCGTATACAATCCTCGTGAAAATGCCATCTCCAACTTGTATCTTTCTTCTGAGGAATGGTTAGATAAAGCCGAATCCTGACGAAGGGAAGACACTTTCTCCTTCTGCTCCCTCTGTACCTCTTCTCCCTCTGTTCTCCCTCCTACCCTTCGGGAAGCCGCTGTCGCGTCTACACTCCTTCCCTCTTTCACTCCTTCCCTCCTTCCCTCTTTCACTCCTTCCCTCCTTCCCTCTTTCACTCCTTCACTCCTTCCCTCTTTCACTCCTTCCCTCCTCCTCTCCTCCATCACTCCATCCAAAGCTTGACGGTAAACCCTGGTAACATTAGCAACATATTCTGGTGACTTCAAACGCCCTTCAATTTTCAAAGAAGTAACCCCAGCTTGCACCAAACTTGGTAATACCTCCAATCCAGCCAAATCTTGGGGACTGAGTAAATATTTTTTCTCCCCTAAATTCACCACTTCCCCATCAGCAATTAACTCATAGGGCATCCGACAAGCTTGGGCACATTCCCCCCGGTTAGCAGAACGCCCGCCTAATGCCTCGCTAGTCAAACATTGACCAGAATAAGCAACGCACAAAGCCCCATGTACAAAGACTTCCAGGGGTAGAGACGCTCCCCGGTAAGCCATCATACTCTGAATTTTATTAATGTCCCTCAACGAACACTCACGGGCAAGGACGACTAAATTACACCCCAAAGACTCCGCAAATTCCACACCAGCATCACTAGTAATGGTCATTTGGGTGGATGCATGGATGGGAAAATCTGGGGAGATATGACGAATTAACCGACAAATACCGATATCCTGGACAATGGCAGCGTCCACCCCGGCGGCAATAATAGAACGAATATATTGTTCCGCTTCCCGTAGTTCTTGGGGAAATACCAAAGTATTGAGGGTGACATACCCTTTTACACCTCTGCGGTGGAGAAACTCCATTAACTCCGGTAAATCCGCCACCGTAAAATTTTCTGCCCGCATCCGGGCATTAAATCGCTCCAAACCGAAATAAATGGCATCAGCACCATTTTCCACCGCCGCCTTGGCACATTCCCAATTACCTGCTGGGGCAAGGATTTCCGGTCTTTGAACAGTGGAGGAGGAGGTAACGGGGGAAAGGCAATCGGTATTCATGGAGGTTTCAGGGAGTAAAATCGCAACTAGAGTGATTGTATCGAAAGAAGTGTAAACAAAGTGCGATCGCTGTAAGGGGGACATCTCAAATGTTTAAATTTGTAGTGCCCAGAGAAGCGCGTTGCGGTGAGGTAGTGTGGTCTTGGGGGTTTCCCCCATAAACAACTACCGTGCCCCTTTCAGGGAAGCTAACGCTAACGCGGAGCGTCTCCGTTGGCGCAGCCTGCCCGAAGGGCTTAGGAGATACCCGTAGGGGGGTTCCCCCCGTTGTAGCGACTTCGGGGCATCTTGCCCGCTTTGTATATCTTGCCCGCTTTGTATATCAAGAGAGCAAGATGCTCCCACTACCGCATATTTTTGAAAAATTGGGATACTCCCCTGTAAGGCGGCTTCCAGTATCCCTTGCACCAGGGCTTTTGTCAGTTAGTTCACCATTTAGGTGCGGAGTTTGTAGGGGCGCATTGCGTGCGCCCTTGAGGAGTTAGTCACAAGACATTTTTATGTCTTGGTTGTGTACAAACGTCCATGTAGACGCGCGAAGCGTGGCTTCTCGCAGAGTGGGACTAGCTAGAAAAAGGGAGTTCGGAGTTCAGGAGTAGGGGCAGGGTTTCCCCGCCCAAAGTGAGGGGATTATTTTCATGTTTGGTTACGTACAACTATACAACTCGCCCTGACTTGATAATCATGCCAAAATAATTATCATGTTGCGTTTTTTACTCATGTATGGTGTGGAATCGGGGACGGAAGTTCATGATAAGAGTGGGAATAACCTGGTTGGCAAGTACAACAAGGTAAACTCAAGCAAGATTTTAAAGAGGAAGCATTACGCCTAGCTTTGTGTCGCCATCCCTATATTGTCGAAATAGAAAATGTATTTGACGATGATTACCTCCCCTGTATGGCGATGGAATACATCCAAGGAGAAGATTTAGGGAAACGAATCATGAACACAGGTGCGTTACCAGAACACGAAGCCCTGCTATATATCCGCCAAATTGGGGATGCATTAACTTTGGTTCATAAAAAAGGCTTGTTGCACCGGGATTTAAAGCCCAGTAATATTATGCTCCGTCAGGGTAAACCAGAAGCGGTGTTAATTGATTTTGGTATTGCCAGACAATTTATACCTGGTTCCGTACAGCAGCATACCATAGCAAATAGCAAGGGTTTTACGCCACCAGAACAGTATCTTACCGATGTGGAACGGGGAGAATATATTGATGTTTATGCTTTGGCTGCAACACTATATAGTTTGTTAACTGGACGAATACCTAAATCTGCTCCTGAGAGGCTGCAAGATCGAAATCTCATCCCTCCCCAAGGCTTTTGTCACAGTATTAGTAACAGGGTGAACGAGGCAATTATGAAGGGGATGGCACTTAATTATAAGTTTCGCCCCCAGTCGGTGGAGGAGTGGTTGGATTTGTTGGGTGGGGAAGTAATTCCACCTACACAACCAGTAAATCCCATACCTCAGCCACAAGTAAAAGCATTACCTACACAACCTAGCCAGAAAAACGTCCATGTTTCTTCTCCAAAGCAACCTGTAAATAATCCCGTATCTCAACCACAACCAAAAACCCCAAAAAATCCACTACCAACTCAACCTAGTTCTGGTGTATCCCTACAAACCTTTTCATTTGAAACTGTTACGGTAGATGTACAGGGAAACATTATCAATCGTCGCCGTCGCCAGCTGCAAGCAAAATACTTTATACAGGACTTGGGGAATGGTGTCACCTTGGAGATGGTACAGATACCGGGGGGAAGTTTTACGATGGGTTCACCAGCAGGAAAACTACTAGGATTACTGAAAGGGGAAGAAGGACGATATGACAACGAAAGTCCCCAGCATCGGGTTACTATTCAACCCTTCTATATGGGGAGGTATGTAGTCACCCAAGCCCAGTATCAAGCAATTATGGGTAAAAATCCTTCTTATTTCAAAGGGGAAAAGCGACCTGTAGAAAGGGTATCTTGGAATCATGCGGTGGAATTTTGTCAGCAATTAAGCCAGAGGACGGGACACACATACAGATTACCCAGTGAAGCAGAATGGGAATATGCTTGTCGTGCAGGAACTAACACACCCTTCTATTTTGGTGAAACAATTACGACGGATTTAGCGAATTATCGAGGAGCCGATTGGGATTATGAAGGTAGAATCTATCCAGGGAATTATGGGCAGGGTCCCAAGGGTAAATGTCGCCGACAAACAACACCTGTAGGCATTTTTCCGCCTAATGCTTTTGGTTTATACGATATACATGGGAATGTGTGGGAGTGGTGTCAAGATACTTGGCATATTAATTACAATGGCGCACCTATGAATGGGAGTGCGTGGATTAATAATGGTAATAATTATCGAGTGCTGCGGGGTGGTTCGTGGGTCAACAATCCTGAGGTCTGCCGCTCTGCCAACCGCGACTGGATCAACCCGGACTACGTTAACAACGTTGTCGGGCTGCGGGTTGTGTGTGTTGGTCTCTCGCCCAGGACTCTTTAGTAGCCCTTTACACTCTATCCCTTTTACCTTTTACACTTCTCAACTCTTCTGTCGAAAGCGGAAAAAATTTTTTTACAGCCACACATTTGCTCGAACACCTTGGCAGTTCGCTAAAATTAACCATACACATATCTTGCACTTTCTCAATAAGGGTAAGGTGGACAATGCCCACCCTAGGACAAATTAAGGGTTTCAGACTCTAATTTTCTCAATAATCTTATGGTGCAAGATGTGAACATATCCCCGCCGCCAAGGACTTCCCATAATGGTCACTCAACTACCATCATCCAAAGGCATCATCTACCCGGAAAGCGACGGACAGCCGATGGCAGATAATACCAAGCAATTTGAACTGATAGTATTACTTAACTGGTGTTGGGTTTCATTCTTCAACCCAACCTACACTTAAATTCTACATTCTAAATTATTCTAGAGTTCACAGTGAAGATGAGGAGGAATATTTCACAATTAGCAAACAGTTTCGACCATCATCATCACGTTTATACTCAAGTCTATCTGCCAAGCGACGTAGGATAAACCATCCATATCCTCCTGCTTGTAAAGTACCAGGTTGTGGTTCAGCGATCGCATCTGGATTAAAAGGTTCTCCTCGATCCCAAACTCTAATCTCTAAGCGATCTGTCCACAATTTTACCTCAATGTCAATGGTAGTTTCCGGAGGTAATAAACGGTGGGCATGGCGAACAGCATTGGTAAAACCTTCAGCTAGGGCTAGATTGAGGCGATAAACTTGGATTTCTGACCAACCAAACTGATATAAATATTTGGAACAAAACTGCTCAAACCATTTCTGTACTTGGGTGAGAAGTTTCAATTCGCTCTTTATTGTCAGATGGTCTTCCTCCATAAACCTTGACCTTGACTAAAATACAAGAAAATTATACATAGCACTATGTTTTTGGCTGAGGAAATTTTACCCTTTCCTCCTTTTCCTTTGAGCAAAACATGATGTCCAGTCCTTATATGCTTACTGCTATATTGTCCCTATATCACCAAAAAATTGGATACAAGCCCTCCGCAGTCGCTCATGGGGGAAACCCCCAAGACCGCGCTGCTCTCCGGATTCATCTGTAGAGAAGAAAAAATACTTTCTGAGTTTCATTAGCCCTTCGGTTCATCGATGGGGAAACTGATAACTGATAACTGATAATTAAAATGACCCCAATCATACAAGCAGACGCCTGCTGATTTTCTGCAAAAGCATTACCACTTTTTCAGAAATTCACAGGCGTCCAAGCACTTCAATCCTGCTTGAGTTCTGACGGAGACAAGCGGCACAAAATTACAACTTTATACCGTCATCACCAAAACAGAGGGATTACCCACTTAGAATAGACCTAATGTTAAGGACTTATCCAATGGGAATACAGCACCTATACCTAACCATAGAGTCACCAGAGTACCAAACAAGAAAACAGTGGTAGCTACTGGACGACGGAAGGGGTTTTGGAACTTATTTACGCTCTCAATGAAGGGAATTGAGATTAATCCCAGAGGTACAGCACTCATCAATAGCACTCCTAGGAGTTTATTGGGTACTGAGCGTAGAATTTGGAATACTGGGTACAAGTACCACTCAGGCAGAATTTCTAGGGGGGTAGCAAAAGGATTTGCTGGTTCACCTGTCATTGCCGGGTCTAAAACAGCTAGACCAACTAAACAAGCGAAGGTTCCCATAATACAAACTGGGAAAATGTACAGTAGGTCATTAGGCCAAGCTGGTTCGCCATAGTAATTATGACCCATGCCTTTTGCCAGTTTGGCTCTTAGTGCGGGATCGCTGAGATCGGGTTTTTTCAGTATTGACATTTTTTAATGTGCTCTCCTGCTTCAATTGAGTTAAAGCATTTACCTAAGCCATTAGCTTGCAGCCATTTGCTTGCCAAGGGATATGCAAGTTTAGGTTATTTTGTGACTTATTTTTTATCTATCAGTCACCAGTTTAAACCAAACAAACACCTCTTTGTTTTCCCATTGCTATTGGCTACCTGCTAATAACTAATAACTATGATTACAAAGGACCAGATATCCCTTGCTTACGAATCATTAAGAAGTGGAATAGCATGAAGACTGCTATTAACCAGGGAAGTACGAAGGTGTGGGCACTGTAGTAGCGAGTCAGAGTTCCTTGTCCAACACTAGCACCACCGCGTAACAGCTCAGAAATAGTAGTACCGACAATGGGAATTGCTTCTGGTACACCACTCACAATTTTCACAGCCCAGTAACCAACTTGGTCCCAAGGTAAAGAATAACCTGTCACACCAAAGGAAACGGTAATGACTGCCATGATTACCCCACTAACCCAAGTTAATTCCCGAGGCTTTTTAAACCCACCAGTTAGGTAAACACGAAAAACGTGCAAAATCATCATTAATACCATCATGCTGGCAGACCAGCGATGGATGGAACGAATCAGCCAACCGAAGTTAACTTCATTCATGATGTACTGTACAGAAGAATAAGCTTCTGCCACAGTAGGCTTATAGTAGAAAGTCATCGCAAATCCAGTCGCAAACTGAATCAGGAAGCAAGTTAGGGTAATTCCACCCAAACAGTAGAAAATATTGACGTGGGGAGGGACATACTTGCTAGTAACGTCTTCAGCAAGTGCTTGAAGCTCCAAGCGCTCCTCAAACCAGTCATAAACGTTCGCCATACAATTACAGGTTCCTAGAAATCGATTGGGTTGATGAATCTCCCAACTAGCGATTTGGGGGTGTTGACAAAGAGAAATTCCCTCTTTGACTAGCTAGTTGTCAGAGTGATGTTACCTTAAATAAACTTAACACTCTGTTAAGGAGGGATGTATTGCGTTCTCCTTATGTCGCACAATAGTAAATAGTGGACACAAAGTAGATCTTATCGTTTTACGAGCAAGATGCATCGCCATCATGGAGTTAAACTAAATGATTTTTCAATGCATCACTTCTATAAAAAAAGTAACATAGTCAAGAGAAGGATTTCATCATCAACAAGCTAACTGCACCAATTTTTCCGCAATTTGGGTTAAAAATAAAAATAAACATGAAGTTTATGCGTCAACGGGTTTTTCAGCTGGGATTAATGCTGTTGGTAACTATCTGCATGGGTTTTTGCAGTTTTTGTCAACCTGCAATGGCTTTAACGGAGGAACAGCAATTAGTCTCACAAGCATGGCGAATTGTCAATCGGGCTTATGTGGATGAAACGTTTAACCATCAAAATTGGTATGCTGTACGTCGCCAGATATTGAAGGGGTCTCTCCCAGACAATAAAGCGGCTTATGCAGCAATTCAGAAGATGCTCAAAAGCCTCGATGATCCATTTACTCGCTTTTTAGATCCCGAACAGTATCGTAGTTTACAAGTAAATACTTCTGGCGAGTTAACAGGAGTGGGATTACAAATTGCCTTGAATCCCCAAACCGGCAAATTGGAAGTAGTTTCTCCCATTGCAGGTTCTCCAGCAGAGAAAGCTGGTATTAGACCGCGCGATCGCATTCTCAAAATTGAAGGTATTTCCACAGCTCAGTTGACTTTGGATGAGGCTGCTAACCGGATGCGCGGTCCTATGGGTAGTTTGGTAACTTTGCTCATCGATAGGGATAATGAAGGGCAAAAAGAAATTAGAATAGTTCGCGATCGCATTACTCTCAATCCTGTAATAGCACAATTGCGTTCTTCTCCCCAAGGTTTATCTGTTGGTTATCTGCGTCTGACTCAATTTAACGCCAATGCTCCCAAAGATTTAGCACACGCTATTACTAATCTCGAAAAACAAGGTGCTGTTGGCTACATTCTTGATTTACGTAATAATCCTGGGGGATTACTACAATCGGGAATTGAAGTGGCTCGTCTCTGGTTAGATTCTGGCACTATTGTGTACACTGCCAATCGTCAAGGTCTTTTGGGCAGTTTTGAATCATTTGGTCCATCCCTAACTAAAGATCCGTTAGTAATTCTAGTCAATGAAGGTACAGCTAGTGCTAGTGAGATTTTAGCCGGAGCATTGCAAGATAATGGTCGCGCCCAACTCATAGGGGAAACCACCTTTGGAAAAGGCTTAATTCAGTCTTTATTTGAGTTAGGCGATGGTTCTGGTTTGGCGGTGACAATTGCTAAATATGAAACTCCAAACCATCGAGATATCAATAAACTTGGTATTAAACCAGACAAGGTAGTTCATCAACAAGCAATCCAGCGCAAACAGATTGCAACTAAAGCCGACCTTCAGTATCAAGCTGCGTTGGAAATGTTACAAAAGAAAACTGTAGTCGCAGGAGCAGCGTAGAGGAGGAGTGAAGGAGGGAAGGAGTGAAAGAGTTATAAATTCAAGACTCCCAACTCCCAACTCCCAAATTTCAACTCCTACTCCTTTTCCGGTGTAAGATTACCTATCTTCTTTCTCTCTTCCTTTGCGTCCTTTGCGTCTTTGCGGTTAATTAAATCAGTATTTTTTGGGCGGGAAGGGAATAACTCCGAACTCCGAACTCCGAACTCCGAACTCGAATTAGGTTGCGATTCTTTGCAAATCCGTAAAAGCAAGCTGCAAATTAGTATATATTTCTCGATACTTTTAAAACGGAAGGTTTTAAAATTATGAGACTTAAAAGAAATTTAATCTTCGTATGTTGTTTGTGTATTGCTGCTTATTTGTGTATTTTGCCTAATTTATTCACTTCTGGAACGGTTAGTGCCTTTAAGTTCCAGAAATCTGAAAATCCTGTCACTTTACTCAATAATTTAGGCAATCACCATCATAAAATAACCATCAATAGTCCCGAAGCCCAACGTTACTTTGACCAAGGATTAATTTTAGTCTTTGGTTTTAACCACGGGGAAGCGTTACGCTCTTTCCAACAAGCTACCCAGTTAGACCCTAATTGCGCCATGTGTTACTGGGGTATGGCTCTGTCCCTGGGTCCCAATATTAACGCAGCAATGGGCAAAGAATCCATGCCCACTGCTTATCAAGCGGTTCAGAAAGCTCAACAACTAGCAAGTAAAGCGAGTAAAGTTGAACAAGGCTACATTCAAGCCCTATCTCAACGTTATTCCGCCCAGCCTGTAAAAAACCGTCAGCCTTTGGATTTGGCTTACGCCACAGCCATGGGAAAACTTACCAAGCAATATCCTGATGATTTAGATGCAGCTACCCTGTTTGCCGAGTCCATGATGGATTTAATACCTTGGAGTTACTGGACAGAAGATGGACAACCCAAACCGGAAGCCAAAGAAATAATTGATACATTAGAATCAGTATTAAAGCGTAATCCCAATCATCCAGGAGCCATTCACTATTACATCCATGCTGTAGAAGCCTCACCCCATCCTGAACGAGCAGAAGCCGCAGCAGATAGGCTCCGCAACCTAGTCCCCGGTTCCGGGCATTTGGTACATATGCCATCCCATATCTATCTGAGGATTGGTCGTTATCATGATGCCGCGATCGCTAACCAAAAAGCAATCAAGGCTGATGAGGCTTTTCTGGCTTCTTCCCAGCAACAAGGTTTATATTCGGGAGTGTACTATCCCCACAATATCCACTTTTTCTGGTCTTCTGCCAGTATGGAAGGACGCAGTTCTGAAGCAATTGCTGCTGCGAGGAAATTGGTAGCCAAGGTTTCTCCTCAACAAGTCAAACAAATGCCAGGAGCAGAAATTTTCTTACCAACTTCCTATTTCTCCTTGGTACAATTTAGTAAATGGGACGAAGCTCTTACCGAACCCAAACCATCCCCTGAATTCCCCTATACTCTGGCAATGTGGCATTATGCCCGTGGCATGGCATGGGCAGCAAAAGGTAATTTAGCTGGCGTGATTAGGGAGCAAAGCAGTATCAAAAACATATTTTCTACAGAAGCAAGTAAAATTAATTCAGCATCTTTCCCTGCCACATCTTTGATCGAAATTGCAACCCACTTGTTAGATGCAGAAATTGCCAACTTAGGGAGTAAAAACTCCCAGGCACTCACAGAATATCAAGCTGCTGTGCAAATCCAAGATAATTTACCCTATACAGAGCCACCATATTGGTATTATCCAGTACGTCAATCTCTCGGCGCAGCTTTATTAAAGCTAGATAAAGCAAAGGAAGCAGAAACAGTTTATCGGCAAGATTTACTACAGCATCCTCACAATGGTAGGTCTTTATACGGTCTTGCCCAAAGTTTGCAGGCACAAGGGAAACAAAAAGCCGCAACTGAAACACAACAACAGTTTAAACAAGCTTGGTCAAAGGCTGATATTCAGTTATAGAGTTAATTATTCCAGCGATGGATTGCAGAATTGAGCGTAGGGTGGGCACTGCCCACCTTCACCTTACAAGAAACCGCTCCAGACGCAGAGGACACAGAAGGTGAAGGAAAAAATTTAGAATTTAAACCACGTCTACTTTGAAAACCATAGTTTTTGCTTACGAGTATTCAATCGGGTGAGGTTTAGAATTCAATCTCCTCGCTATGCATGGAACAAACTAGTCAAATCCTCTTTCCTGGGGAGCATCCCAATTTTTCAAAAATATGCCGTAGTGGGAGCATCTTGCTCCCTTGATATCAAACACGGGCTTTCCGGTCTACACTACAAATTTAAACATTTGGGATGCTCCCCTTGACTGCGGCATTCTACATTCTGCTATAAAGCCTGTAAATCCAATTGAACTAGCTTGTCATATGCATTATCTATTACTCCTTTACCCCTGAGAAATCCAGTATTAGCACCAGGTAAAATATATTGGAGATTAGCTGGAGAAAACTTTTCCAATAGAGAACGAACACTGTTGATTTGTCTACGCCAGTGGAAAGTTTTGGCTGTACGTAAGGGTGCAGGTTCGCCTTGTTGATTGGGAAGTAGATGACGACCAGAGAAAAGTATACCTCCCTGATGACCGTAATAAAGGCAAGATGAACCGGGAGAATGACCGGGAGTCCAAATAATTTCTGTGGTGGGATTTAGCTGAAGTTTCTCCCTAAAAGTAGTCACCTTCAATTCTGGCAATAAATAAGCCTCTTGTTCTTGAATTAAAACTTCACAATTAAACCCTTGTTGAATCGCTGCGGTTTTACCAATTGCTCCTCTATGGGTGATAACCAAGTAGTCTATCCCTCCTTGGTCACGTAAAAAATCTTGATTTGTGGCTTCCCAAGCAGGAGAATCGATGAGAATATTAGCTTCATTTCCTACAATCAAGTAAGATGTTCCTCCCAGTGTGTCCCTGTTTGGAGGAAAGGCGAAAATATTTTGGCATATAGCCTTTGGTAGCTTACTTTTATGACTTGGCTCTTGATTTGTGGGGAACATGACATCAAGACGAAATGTGAGGAATAGTGGACAATAGGATCACAGTCTGGAACTACTGAATAATTTCAACTCCAGATTTAGTCCCCATTGTTAATCATTTAATTTTGATGATTAAAGTTAAAAATCTTGTATTGGTGTTGAGTGCTGTAATGCTGACACTGCAAGTGTGATATTTCCCAATAACATTAGAAAACATGACATCCTTTTTGCTTATCCTCCTTCTGGGACTACTTACTTATTTGATGGTGCAGCGCAGCGTAGCGGATATGACTCGTACACCAGTCTGGCTGTTGTGGTTGGTATTGATGATGCCAGTGGTTGTATGGAGCTTCTGGACTGCGAAACATGGTTCTAAACTCCCGCCTATATTGGTTATCGCTCCCTTATTAGTCAGTTCTGTTACATATTGGGTGTTGTTCCAGTGGGGGCGTAAACCTACGCCTACGATTAACCAACAAACTGCATCCTCACAACCTCAGTCACAATCAGTTACTAATCCTACCGCAGAATTGTTACCATCTGTACGTCCTCTGGAAGCAGCCGAAGAGAAACAATTACGTAATTGTTTTCCTTGGTCTGTGTATTACCTGCAAAAAATTGAGTATTTACCCCAAGCTGTAATTTGTCGGGGTCAGTTAAAAACAACCTCTAGCAATGCTTATCAACGAATTAAAGAAAATATTGAAGGGCAATTTGGCGATCGCTTTTTGTTAATCTTTCAAGAAGGTTTTAATGGTAAGCCTTTCTTTGTACTGGTTCCTAATCCTCAAGCTGCTAAGGAGTCCACTCGCCATAGTCAAGAAAAGTTAAACAGACCGGGATTAGCCTTTGCTTTACTAGCTGCAACTTTGGTAACAACTACCTTGGTAGGGGCGAGAATTGCTGGGGTGGAGCAAGCAATGGTCAAAGCTAACCCCCAGGCAATTTTTCAGGGATTACCCTATGCTTTAGGTTTAATGAGCATTTTGGGCGTTCACGAATTAGGCCACTATTTGACAGCTCGGTTCTATAAAATTCGCTCTACCTTACCTTACTTTATTCCCATGCCCTTTTTCTTGGGAACTTTTGGGGCATTTATTCAGATGCGTAGCCCCATACCTAATCGTAGATCTTTGTTTGATGTTAGTATTGCCGGACCAATTGCAGGTTTTATTGTTACTCTCCCTCTATTATTTTGGGGATTGGCTCATTCGGAAATAGTTGACTTACCTGAACAAAGAGGGTTTCTCAATCCGAATGCCTTGGATCCCAAATACTCATTTTTATTGGCGTTGGCTGCAAAATTAGTCTTGGGAAATGAATTAACCTCCCAATCAGCAATCGATCTTCATCCGGTGGGAATAGCTGCTTGTTTGGGATTACTTGTCACTGCATTGAATTTAATCCCTGTGGGACAGTTGGATGGAGGTCATATTGTCCACGCTATGTTTGGTCAAAAAACAGCGATTGTCATTGGTCAAATCTCTCGCTTACTGCTGCTGCTGTTATCTATAAGACAACCTGGAATTTTTCTGTGGGCGATTATCCTACTATTTGTTCCCCTGATGGATGAACCCGCACTCAATGATGTGACAGAATTGGATAATAAGCGTGATACTTTGGGATTAATCGCTATGGCTATATTAATTGCCATTGTGTTACCAGTTCCTCAAGTACTCGCAAGATTATTACAACTGTAGTAGCTTTTCATCACCCTTAAGAAACAAGGAGGAAAGGGTCAAAGGAAAAGGGATTGGGTATCTTGTGTTTTCCTTCATTTATAGCAAAGAGATTTACTTCTAAATTCTAAATTCCTTCAAGCTATTCCCCCAAGTAAAAATCCCACACCTAAGCTGTCACCCATCAACCATCAACTAACAACTAACAACTAACAACTAACAACTAACAACCATTTTCAAGCTCGCATTTGTAAAATTTCCTTGGCTGCGCGATCGCATACTCCCACATCTCCCATACACTGGCGCATTTGTTGATAATCACTCTGCATTTTTTCTCGACTTTGGGAATTTAATAACAATTCCATTGCCGATTGGATAATATTTTCTGGAGTTGCAGTTTCTTGAATATATTCTGGTACAGCCTCTTTCATCACCATGAGATTTACTGGTGAAGCAAAGGGAAAAGTAATTTTAAGAATCTTTGTTGCTACCCAATAAGTAAAGGAATTTACTCGATACAGAACAACTTGGGGAATGTTTAACAGTGCCAGCTCTAAATTGACAGTACCACACTTGGTAATTGCCAAATCTGCGGCGGTTAATACTTGTTGCTGTTGGTTAGATACTACAGTTGCCTGCAATCCATAGTTTTGTATTTCTTTTTCTATTCGTTCTCGGTAAATCTCCAGAGACAAAGGAATCCAAAAATGCACATGGGGTAACTTGGATTGAATTAACTGTGCCGCTTGAAACATTACCGGCAGTAAGTATTTAAGTTCTTGACGACGAGAAGCAGGAAGCAAGGCTATAGCGATCGCATCATCTGTGATACCCAATTGAGAACGAGCAAGTTCCCGACTGGGAAAATCTGCCATCCGATCCACTAAAGGATGTCCCACCCAACTCACATTCGCACCCTTGTTTTGAAAATAACTTGCTTCCCCCGGAAAAATTGCTAATAATTTATCGCACACTGCCATAATCCTAGCTGTATCACGGGCAGTCACCGATGATACCCAAACCTGGGGAGCAATATAATATACTACTGGAACCTGTGGTAAATGGCGACGCAGATAATTACCAATACCAAGATTGGGTCCCATATAATCGATCAGTACCACGATATCTGGGGGATGTTGTTGGAGATAGGCGATCGCTTGGCGTTGGACTTGTAGTGTGGGTAATATAAAGGGTAAGGCTTCCAATATTCCAAAGGAACCAATAGCAGTAGTATTTGCCAACAAAGTTGCTCCTGCTGCTGCCATTTTGTCACCACCTAGGGCAATTATTTCCAAGTCCAAGCCAGATATCATGGCTTGGCGTTTGAGTGCAGTAACTAGTAGGGAACCCTGCAAATCCCCAGATACTTCCCCAGTACTAATAAATATCCGCATTTTGAACCAATTATTCAGTTATCAGTGCCCTACAATCGGGAAGTCAGCCGCTTTGCGGAAGTCAAATCCTTCCCTCCTTCACTCCTTCACTCCTTCCCTCCTTCACTCCTTCACTCCCTCACTCCTCACTCCTATTAGCTGCTTTACCTTTCCCTGGAATTAATCCCCGTCTTCCTGGCATTTGGGATAGTAGTAGGAAGCGACGTAAATTAACTAACTCCTGAGTATTGCCCAACAGTTCTAATTTTTCCAAGGATTCTTTAAAGTTCAATTGAGAGCGATAAAGTATGCGAAATGCTTTTTTGAGGAGTTGGAAATCAGGTAAGTTCATACCAGAACGTTTTAAACCTACCAAATTCAAGGATCGAATGCGTGAAGGATTGCCCTCAACTAACATATATGGGGGTATATCCCGGTCAATCCTTGTCATTCCTCCGACCATTGCCATGGTACCAATGTGGACAAATTGGTGAACTCCCAGTACTCCACTAAGTCTGGCTCGCGATTCTATATGGACATGACCAGCTAGAGCCACGGAATTAGCAATTATTACTGAATCTTCTATGAAACAATTATGACCGACATGGACATAAGCCATGAGTAAATTACCGTTACCGATATAAGTTTCTTCTCCAACACCAGTAGCGCGGTTAATGGTAACATATTCCCGAATCAGGTTATTATCGCCAATTTTAACCCAACTAAATTCACCATCATATTTTAAATCTTGGGGTTCCATACCGATGACAGCACCGGGATAAATTTTATTTCTTGCCCCAATTTCCAATGGTCCTTCTAACACCGCATGGGCGCCAATGGTAGTTTCCGGACCAACTTTTACATTTTCTCCAATCACAGCATAAGCCCCGACTTGCACTGTAGGATGCAATTGGGCATTAGGATTAATTACAGCAGTAGGATGAATTAGCGTTTTCAAAGGTGCATCTCCAGAAAAGTCTTGAGTGCCAAATGTTTAATAATTTTGTAGTTGAAAAGTCGTTCCAGCGACTTATGTGTGAGGGAGGCAAAAATCAAAAAGTTATACAAAGCTGTTATAGCTTGTTATCTGATCTGATATGGTAATTTGAAACTCAGTAAAGGCACGTCAGGATAGTGCCCCTACATCATAAGCAAATTTTGAACTAAACAAGGGAAAACATCAGCTCTCCCTGTGCTGCCAATTTACCGTCAACTTCGGCTTTACCCGACATTTTACCGAAACGACGCTTTTTCACGCACAACAGTTCCACTGTCATAATTAGTTGATCGCCGGGAACAACTGGGCGGCGAAATCGGACTTTATCTATACCAGCAAATACAAAAAGTCCCCCTTCTACCCCTGGCATTTGTTTCAAGACTACGCCACCAACTTGTGCCATGGCTTCTACAATCAATACTCCCGGCATCAGTGGACGACCGGGAAAATGACCTTGAAAATGAGGTTCATTGATGGTGACATTCTTAACCCCTACAGCTTTTTCTCCAGGAACATAGTCAATAATGCGATCCACCATTAAAAAGGGATATCTGTGGGGTAGCAATTCTTGAATTTCTTCAGATGTAAAAATCTTTTTCCCCTCTGAAGGTGTAGAGATGGAAGTGTTGACGGTATTCTCTTCGGTAACGATTGACATTGGCACTATGGTTAATTTTTAGTTGTGCTTGCGGTGTGCAGGTTGCCTTAAAACCTCCCCTGTTAATTTTAGATTTGAGATTGGTGGTGCTGTCAATGGCGAGCTAAACTCTCAGTGCTGACTGCTCCCGCTCTAAAATCTGTTGAGCCAGTTGAATGTGTAAATTATGGCTGGCTTTATACGCCAAGAAATGAGCGCGGGGAAAAGTTGCTAGTAAACTTAAATCTCCTACTAAATCCAAAATTTTATGACGTACTGGTTCATTTGCAAATCTTAAGGGGGGATTCAACCAACCTTGGGGACCACAAACCAGGGCATTTTCTAGGCTACCACCTTTGATTAAACCTGCTTGCTGTAGATGCTCAATCTGGGGGAGCAAACCGAAGGTACGTGCGGGAGCAATTTCAGCCATGAAGCTAGTACCAGTCACTTCCCTATCCGTAGTTAGAGTCCAGCTGTGCCATTGATTACCAATGGCGGCAAGATTAAAATCAATACCGTAGGTAAAACGGGTTTCTGAGGCGGGTAAAGCGCAAACAAAGGCATCACCCTCCCGTACCCAAATAGGCTCGTTGATGGCAGGTATAGATGTGTCTAATGGCACAGATTGAGATGATATCCCTACCTTGGCAATACTTTTTGTCCATTCCTGTGCCGAACCATCTAGGAGGGGTACTTCTGAACCGTCAATTTCAATCCGAGCATTATCTACACCCATGACTGCTAGGGCTGCGAGTAAATGCTCTACGGTGCGTACACTGGCTGACTCTCCACCTAATTGGGTAGATAGTACTGTTTGACTTACTGCTGTTACTCGTGCGGGAATAATCGGATGTGACGGTAAATCTACTCGCACGAAATAACGACCACTTCCTGCTTCTGCTGGTAGTATGCGTACTTGAGTATTTAGACCACTGTGTAGTCCTACTCCTGTGTGAATAATTTCCCTGGCTAAAGTATTTTGTTGCATTGATTTTTATCAGTTAACCTGAGTTCGGTGTGAGAAGTTCGGTGTTAGGAGTTAAAAGTTTTTTTTGACTGAACCTTTTTCAACTCGCAAGTAAAAAGTAAAAAGTAAAAAGTGGACTGCTCATAGGTTTGCTGCCCTCAAGGATGTCCTAACCTAATTTCGTAATGCTATAAATAGGGCTTGCTAAATAATTGAAAAATATTGATGTATCAATGCTTTGAGGCTATTTGTTCGAGAAATAAGTGCAAGTAAATTAGGAGTTTCAACCGAAAATCCTTGCATCTGTTATTTTTTTTGGTCAAAAGAATAAAAATAAAGAGGCACCGAACTATTGCCTATTGCCTATTGCCTATTGCCTATTCCCTACCCCCACCAAAAGACTTTTTCAGCAAGCCCTAAATACTTGTCTCATCGGCATTGAGCTGATGATACAAGCGTGGGGAGTCTATGTATCCCACGCCATAATCTTTTATCCTTCTGACTTTTGACTTCGTTAAAATCTTTCTCCAATACCAAAGTTAATGCGATTATCTCCATCATCATTAAATCCAAAGTCAACCCGAATTGGACCGAGGGGAGATTGTATTCGCACGCCTAAACCATAACCGAAACCCGTACCATTTTTGTCCAGTAGTTCTGCTGCTCTGGTGGTGGTTCCTAAATCCGTACCAGCATCCACAAACAAAGCACCACTAATGACAGAAAATAGAGGGAAGCGATATTCCACAGAAGCTTGTAGGTAACTGCGTCCACTACTTAAGGCTCCTTCCTCATAACCCCGCACAGAGTTACTACCACCAAGGGTAAATGCTTCATAGGGAGGTAAATCCCCAAGGACTGTTCCCCCTTGAATGTTAAATGCTAGGGTTTCTGCTCCTTTGCTGAAGTTGGTGAAATCTACGGGTATATACTGGCTGTAGCTTCCCCGTAATCTAGTGAGGAAAATGTTACCTTTACCAATTGGTATTGATTGATCCAAGCCTAAGCGGAAAAAGGAACCTTTGGTAGGTTGTAAAGCATTGTTACGGCGATCGCGGGATGCTCCCAGTCTGACCAAAAATAAATCGTCTCTACCATCTCCTGATTCGCTCAAATCCAGTAACTGATTCGTGCCTTCAAGCCTACCTTGTTTTCTCAGATCTCCATCTGAGTCTCGGATAGAAACCCTTTGATACTGTATCCCCGCAGAGGCTACCCATTCTGAACGCGCGTAAGGATTGCCAGACAAGGGACGAGAGAAGTTTATACCACCACCAGTCCTGACAACCCGTGGGCGATCGCCATCATCATTGGGATTGTTTGGATTAAAGGTTTCAATATCATTATCTGGACCATCAAAAATCAAGGAAATTGACCGTCTGCGGAAACCATTAATGGTATATGAAGTACGGTTAGGGTCTCCAGCAATCCAAGGATCGGTGAAGCGCGCATCAAATAATAGCTCCCGTTGTCCTAACTGTATTTCACCCCCCAGTTTTTGGTTCCGACCATTGAGGTTTTGCTCCTGGTAGCTAAGAGTACCAAATAAACCACTAGCAGAACTAATCCCCGCACCAGCAGCAATAGAACCACTACTACGTTCAACTACATTTAACACCACATTGACTTTACTGGGGTCAGTACCGGGGTCAAGGGAAATATTAACGTCTTCAAACAAACCCAATCCAAACACCCGTTGTAGGTCTCTTTGGACTTTGTTGCGATTAAAAACTTGTCCAGATTTTAATGCTACTTCTCGCTTAATTATGTATTCCTGGGTGCGCCCCTTGATTGGCTTACCTTTATCGTCTGTTTCTTGTCCTTCTTTGTTGCGGAAGCGGACGCGAATATCTTCTACCACCCCTTCAGCCACTTGTAGGGTAACAATTCCCTCTTCGGATACTTTGGGAGAACCAACTACCTGCGCCAGTACGTAACCTTGGTCTTGATAACGCTTGGTTAGAGTTTTCACCCCTTCTTGCAAGTCTCGGAGGTTGAGAATTTTACCGTACTGTTCCCGAAAAATTTCATCTGCGGTTCCTGGCTTCAAAACTGAGGCTACGTTTGTACCTGGATTGGCCTCTATTTGTACTTTACTTAAGACTGGGTTGGGCTGCACCTCAAAGCTGACCCGTACACCTAATGGTGTATCTTCTGGCACTGCTCGTACATTGGAGAAGAAACCAGTGGTAAAAATGGCATTGATATCTTCTTGGAGTTGGGAGCGGGTTGTGGTTCTGCCTGGTTTGGTACGAATTGCCCGATAAACTTGGTCTTCTAACTCGGGTGACAATTCTCCTGTACTCGATTTCACCAATACCTCAGACACTAATACCCGAGTTTCTGCCTCTACTGGGGTTTGTTCGGTTTGATTTTCAGGAGTGGGTTGTGTTGGTTGGGTTGGTTGACTCTCAGGAGTGGGTTCGGTTGGTTCGGTTGGTTCGGTTGGCTGGGTACCTGGTGGGGGAATATCTGGTACTGGGGGCTGAGGAGTTTGTGCGATTTTCGGCTGAGAATCAAAAACTGGTACTACTACTCCTAGTTTTGCTTGCGGTGCTAATTTAGGAGGATTAGTAATATTTTTTGCCCCTTGGTTGGCAATTGTTAATTTATTAGCCTGAGAATTAAGATTTTTTTGCTGATTTGCAACGGAATTACTTCCTAACAGTTGTGAAGGTGACTGCTTGGGAGAAGATTTTTTCGATGCTTTCAGGGCTGCAATCAGGGATTTGCGGGAGTTTTTATGTGAGGTGGAACTGACCTCTGGAACTGCCGAGCCTGATGTTGCGAACCCCTGCACTACTTTGGTTTCTGGTGCATTTTGGGTAATTGTTGGTACTACTAGTTCTGGTATCGTCGTTTTCGCTGATGGGTTTGACGAGATAGAACTTAACTGTTGTTTATTGTTGATTTTGGGGATTACCACCCCTTTGATGTCATTTGTTGGGGTTTGGGCATTTACTTGCAATGAAGTACCCAGAGGGGCTGCAATTGCCACAACTGTAGCCAAAACAGGAGATAAGCGCATTTTATTTACATTCCTCTTCACGTCCACACACCATCACCAGGCAATTATCCTCTCATAATCTGAGCCAAAAGTAAGAATATTATGCCTTTTTAGTTGACAAAGCAACCATCCTTCATCAAAAAATTCCACAATACATTTTTTTTAGAGTCAGTCCTGACGCAGCTAAATTGTATAAAGTAACAAAAATCAGGTTATTGTAGTGCGGGCATTCTGCCCGCTTTATGTATACAATTTAGACGCTTAACAGCTTAGAGACGTTCCGCCGGAACGTCTCCACCAAGGTTTTGCAGTGATGCAAAATTATTTTCTAGCTGATTAACTTGCATTGTGATTTTCGATCGCTTGTAAAACCCTTTGTAAAACTTCCTCATATGCATCTTCTACATTTCCTAAATCCTGGCGGAAACGGTCTTTATCCATTACTCTACGGTTAGGATCGGCTTCTGAGGTGTCCCATAAACGACAGGTATCGGGACTAATTTCATCGGCTAGAAGTATTTGCTGCTGGGAATCCACACCAAACTCTAGTTTGAAATCTACAAGAGTGATGCCACATTGGGTAAAAAATCCCTTGAGTAATTCGTTGATTTGCAATGCTAGATGGGTAATTGTATCAACTTGTTCCGCAGTTGCCAGCTGTAATAAATGTAAGCGATCGCGTGTCAACAAGGGATCTCCCAAGCTATCATTTTTATAATAAAACTCGACCAATGGCTTTGAAAGCAAAGTTCCTAACTCCAAACCCGTTTGGCGACAAAGACTACCTGCTGCTATATTCCGTACAACCACCTCTAAGGGCAAAATTTTGACTGCCCGAACCCGCATCTGGTTGGGAGTCGGATTATCAATGAAGTGAGTTTTGATACCTTGTGCTTCTAAAGTTTGAAATAACTTGCTAGAAATGCTACAATTCATTCTTCCTTTATCGATAATTCTGCCTTTTTTTTGAGCATTAAAGGCAGTGGCATCATCTTTAAAGTCGGCTAGAAGAATTTCTGGATTTTCGGTAGTATAAAGTACTTTAGCTTTACCTTCATATAATTTTTGCAAATTAACAGACATGGTGGAGAGTCAAGTGATGAAAGATGGATTACCTCAATTAAACCCAGTCTAGGATTGGATAATTTATTCTTGGACAAGGTTTAGTTTTCAGCTTCACTATTTTATATCTTTAAGTTATACATGGGACTTACTCAACTGCCACATGCGATATTTTACTCCTAATGCGTATTCTCATACCAAGTTGGATTCGGTTATAGTACTTTGATCGTAGATGGGATTGCTATGCTCCACTACCACACTCATTATCAGTGGTTTTGGACTTAGATCATTAATTTATAAGATTTTTTTCCATGAGCTACTTGCTGCAAATTATTTTCAACTTACAATATTGTGTGAGTAAATTAAATTTGGGAAAGTCAACTACCCACACTTACCGACAACAGCAAGTGTGGGCTTGAGGGAGCCAGCCTTCAAGGCAACAGATAACTAGCCCATGCCATGAGACAGGGAAAGAAGATAAATTGAGAAATTTATTGGCGAAAGCTTAATTCATGGGACAAAGCATTAGTGTGGAGAGAAATATGGTAAACAAGGATGATTTTTTATATCCTCATAGTCGCTATTATGGTCAGGTGAATCCGGAAAATTTGGTATTCAACGCTAATTTGCAGGAGTTCGCTCAAAAAGTTAGCTACATTTGTAATTTGGAGACTTCTGGAAAAATTACACCAGGAGATGCTTACGAGCAGATTAAAGGATTGTGGAAGCAACTAAAACGAACCAAAAAACAATTGAGAATTGGTGAGGAACCTTTTAAAGGTGATGATGAATGAGTTCAATGTTATTTAACCTCAGTTCGAGTTAAGCTGAAACCCTCATTACATCGTTGCTTGATTCTGGGATATGTCAATTTGTTTGTGTCGTTTGGGCCATTCAAGCTGAAATAAACCGGGATTACCCGAACTGACGTTACATAGAAACTTTCCTGATACTTCCTCCAAAAAAATATCCCAGTACTTTTAACCGTGGATGATGGACAAAATTTTTGACAGGCAAGGATTTCAGGATAAAAAACATCGAACTCGTGTTAATTTTAACTCCTAACACCGAACTCAGGTTATTTAAGTGACATATCCCAAATACCACTCCAAGATTCTAGAGGGGGGAATTTTTGGTAATTTTCAGTACGTTGAATATAGATATTAACTACCATATCCGTAGGATTAATCCGTTGTGCTGCTTTAAAACATAGCAGTGCTTGTTGAAAGTTCCGGGATAAATAGGCTGCTCTTCCAGCATGATAATGAAAGAGAAACTCCTCTGTTTGGGAGTCTAATGGTGTTTGCCGATCACCAATCAATTCATAGATTGTCACCGCCTGGTTTTTGCCTTTGACGCGAATTTTGTCTAATTGGCGTACCCAAATGCGATCGCGGCATAGTTTATAAGTATATTCACTAATAATAATATCACAACCATAGTCTTTTGTTACCCCTTCCAAACGGGAACTCAAGTTGACTCCATCCCCAATTACGGTGTAGTCCATACGCTTGTGGGAACCGATATTGCCAGCTACCACTTCTCCAGAACTAATGCCGATGCCAATTTGGATTTGGGGTTGTTCTTGAACAATTCGCCGTTGATTAAATTCTTGTAGCCGTTGGCGCATTTCTAAGGCGGCTTGTACTGCTTTCCAAGCATGATTTTCACTCATGGCTAGGGGCGCGCCAAAAACTGCCATTAAAGCATCCCCAATAAACTTATCTAAAGTACCTGCGTGGTTAAATACTGCCTCCACCATAGTCTCAAAGTACTGATTGAGTAGGGAAACTACTTCCGCCGCGCCCAAATTTTCCGTCAGGGTGGTATAACCCCGAATGTCAGAAAAGAGGATAGTGACATCTTTCCTTTCACCCTCCATTAAACTATCTTCCCCCAATGCCATCACCTGCTCGGCAACCCAGGGAGTTAAGTAACGGTACATGGTGGCTTTCATCCGTTTTTCTTGGCTAATGTCTGACAACACCACCACTCCACCTCTTACCCCTCCTTCTGGATTCGTTAGAGGATTAACTGTTAAATTGATGCTGCGGGAAATTTTTTGAATATCATCGCTACTTAATAACTCCGCCTGGGGGGTAAGGGGTTGGTTCCAGGGAATAAATACATCTGGCGCAAAGCGATCGCTTACTGCCAAAATACAAATACTATTATCCTCGGTCTCCTTGGTATACAATCCCAAGATCAAATTTTGTTCTGGTACATAATGCTTGGCTCCAGTTTTCAGGCTATCTTCCAGACGCATTTGTAAATTTTCGATGGGCACTACCTCCCAAACTAAACGCCCAATTAAGTTTTCTGACCACACAGATTTATAATTCTTGCCATTCGCTTCTTCTAGGGGACACCCCAGCAATTCCATCGCTGCATCATTAATGGTGACAACCCGCCCTTCCATATCTGTAGAAATCACTGCATCAGAGAGGCTTTGTAAAATGTCTTTCTGATACTGTTTCTCTAACAGCACATTTTCAAACAAACGGGCATTTTCTAAAGCAATTCCAGCTTGAATATTAAAAGCCCGCATAAATTCCTCATCGGATGCGGTAAAACTGCCTTGCTGCTTATTGATTAACTGGGTAACGCCAATTAACTCATTGGCAGAATTAAACACCGGCAAACAGAGAATATTACGGGTTACATAACCCGTCTTTCTATCTATGGTGGGGTCAAAACGGGGGTCTTTGTAAGCATCGGCAATATTTAATGACAGACCAGTAGATGCCACATAACCCACAATACCGCGATTGGCAGGAATGCGGATTTCCATCATCTTTTCCTCATCCGCACTCGCTACCTTTGTCCACAACTCCCCCATTTCTCTGCGGTGTAAAAATAAGGTACTGCGATCCGCTTGCATGAGAATCCGCGCCTGTTCCATGACTATTTGCAAAGTTGCCTCTAAATCCAAACTTTGCCCTAAAGTCTGTGTTGCTCGTAATAGGGCTGTTGCTCCCCGTTGATTACGTGCTACTACATAAAAAGATTGGCAAGTCTCCAGAATAATACCAATGGAAGCAGCAAAATCTCGAAATCTTTTCTCATCTTCACTATCAAAGGAACCATTGCCAGTTTTATTCGCTAACTGAACCACAGCCACGGTTTGATTTTTACTGCTCAACACGGGCATACATAAAATATTGCGAAATTTATAGCCCATTTGTTTTTCCAATTCTGGGCTATATAGAGGATGGCTTTGTGCTTCTGCAATATTAAGACATTCACCAGTGCTGGCAACATGGCCCGGAATGCCGACTTTGATGGGAGTACGAATTTCTAGAGGTTTGTGGATATTTTCTTGGGGAACCTTAGACCAAAGTAGACCTTTATCATAATCAACCAGAAAAATAGCAGTGTGTTCTGCCTGGAGAATTTGCCCAATTTTGAGAGTAATGGCTTCCAGCACCTTCTCCAGCATATTTTCTAGGGTTTCATTGTTAATTAGGTCAATTGCCCGGAGAAATTGCTGAAATTCGGCGGTAATAAAATCTAGTAGGCAAACAAATTCATTAACAGATAAATCTTTGACACGACGCAGTAAAACGTGGGTGCGATTAACTTGGGTTAGTTCTGTTAATGTAGCCAACACGCTACCAGCATTTGGGAGTGTCATGGAGTGGGGGAGTGGGGGAGTGGGGGAGTTCGGAGTTCGGAGTTCGGAGTTCGGAGTTCGGAGTTCTTCCCTCCTTCCCTCCTTCCCTCTAATTATGCTACCTTGGGCAGCTCAGTATACACAACTTGATGATAGTAGTTTTGCAATTGCCGTGTGGCAGCTGCCCACCCCCATTTTTCTGCTTCCTGGCGGGCATTCTGGCGAATTGTTTCTCGTTCTTGTTTCTGTTCTAAAAGACGAAGAGTGGCTGCGATCGCGCCTTCATCTCCCGAACTTGGTTCAAAAAGATACCCATTCACCCCATCAGTGACAATATCTGGAATTCCCCCGGAACGAGCCGCCACTACCGGACAACCAGCCGCCATTGCTTCTAACAACAC
This sequence comes from Calothrix sp. MO_167.B12, assembly GCA_030066045.1. Classification (GTDB taxonomy): domain Bacteria; phylum Cyanobacteriota; class Cyanobacteriia; order Cyanobacteriales; family Nostocaceae; genus Calothrix_A. Next base: position 9,988 of record JASJCJ010000017.1, on the reverse strand, counting down.
CAATCCCAAAGTCTCGGTACGGGAGGGAAAAATAAAGGCATCAGCACTGGCAAAGGCTGCCGCTAGTTCATCACCCACCAAATAGCCAACAAAATGGGTATTAGTGCCAGCAAAGTGTTCTTCTAGGGCTTGACGATGGGGACCATCACCCACTAATGCTAATCTGGCATCGGGAATTGCCTCTAAAATCGGCTTAATCCGTTCTATTTCTTTTTCCGCAGAAAGACGACCTACGTAGAGTAATAAGGGGCTTTCTGGATGATTTTGGGACAAGTGCGATCGCATTTCGTCACTAGCCTGCTGGGGATGGAATGTTTCTGTGTCTACCCCCCGTTGCCATAAATCTACCCGTTCTATACCGTGGCTACTCAGTTCTTCCACCATTGCTGTGGAGGTACACAAATTTAAAGCAGCTTGATTGTGCCCTGCTTTGAGTAACTCCCATAAAAATCCTTCCAGCATTCCTAAACCATAGTGCTGGAGATATTGGGGTAAATGGGTATGGTAGGAAGCAACTAGAGGTATGTTATGTAATTTACCATGAAAAATGCCAGCTAGACCTAAAACTGCTGGATTCACCACATGAATTATATCTGGCTGGAAATCTTCTAAAGCTTGACCTATAGAAGGTCGTGGCAATGCCATCTTTAGTTCCGGATACAGTGGTAAGGGGAAACCAGACACTCCATAAATACTGGCTCCCTTGTATTCAGTCATACCACCATCCGGACAAATTACCAATACGCGATCGCCTTGGCGTTGTAAATGTTCAACAGTATGTCGCAGGCGTGTAACAATGCCATCAACTTTGGGCAAAAAGGTTTCGGTAAATAAGGCAATTTTCATAAAATGCGTTAGCGGAGTGACTCTGAAAAAGTATCGCACTCTGGAGGGAAAGAAGGAAGAGGGAAGGAGTGAAGGAGGGAAGGAGGGAAGGAGGGAAGGAGGGAAGGAGGGAAGGAGTGAAGGAGGGAAGGAGTGAAGGAATAATTATTTCATCTTTCTCCGCTCTTCCTACTCCCCACACTCCCACACTCCATCACTCTCTCATTCTCTTCTCAGCTTCAGGCCTGATACTACTTTCTGTGCCAAGAAACCTTTGGTAATATTTGCTGGTTGTCAACTCGATTTTGATATTTGACAGCAAAGTTGAGCAAGGAATCAAGGAGGGAGTCGGATAGGTAGTGGGGTTGTAAGCCTAAATCCAGTAGCTTGGTATTCTTAGCATTAAAGTAGTGTTCTTCTAGTTCTACCCTGGGGTTGGCAAAGTTCTCAACTTCCACTTTTAAACCTAGTGCTGTACCAGCTTTTTTCACCATTGCTGCCAAATCATTGATGCTGAATAGTTCAGTAAATTGATTAAAGACTCGAAATTCACCAGGTTCGGCTGGATTGTTGATCGCAATTTCAATACAACGCACCGTATCCCGAATATCCAAGAAACCACGGGTTTGCCCACCTTTACCATACACAGTAAGTGGGTGTCCTACGGCGGCTTGAATACAGAAACGGTTTAAAGCTGTACCAAATACACCATCGTAATCCAAGCGGTTAATTAACAACTCGTCCATGCCGGTTTCTTCTGTCAAGACACCGTACACTACCCCTTGGTTTAAATCTGTTGCCCGTAATCCCCAAATGCGACAAGCAAAATGAATATTGTGGCTATCATGTACCTTACTCAAGTGATACATAGAACCCGGTTGCTTGGGATAGGGTAAAGTATCTTTGCGTCCATTATGTTCAATGGTGATATACCCTTCCTCAATGTCGATGTTGGGGGTACCATATTCACCCATAGTTCCCAACTTCACTAGATGACAGTCCGGGAAATCTGTTCTCATGGCATACAACAGATTTAAAGTCCCAACCACATTATTAACCTGGGTCATTACCGCATGTTCGCGGTCAATCATGGAAAATGGAGCCGAACGCTGTTCGCCAAAATGCACAATCGCATTTGGTTCAAATTTATGTAATGCTCCTTGCAAAAATTCGTAATTAGTGATGTCTCCAACAAATAAATCAATGGATTTATCAGTTAAGTCTTTCCAACGCTGGATACGTTGCTGAATTGGTGCGATGGGAGTTAAGGTTTGTACCCCTATCTCAGTATCCCAGTGTCTCCGCACCAAACTATCAAGAATTGCTACTTCAAAACCTCTATTGGAAAGGTAAAGTGCGGTTGCCCAACCGCAATAACCATCGCCACCGATAACCAGGACTTTCATTTTAACCAGTTTATACTCGCTGATAGCTAAATCTATCAGGTTTCTGTACCCTCTAAACCATTAAAGATTGGGGAGTATAAAAAGTCAAAGTTGGTAATTCCCAGAATCAGCGAGGGAACAATATAGGGAAAATCCTATTAATACTACCGTTTGCTGGCATCTTCTATCTTCACTGAGGCAGGCGATAATTTTCGGCAATGTAGTAAAAAAATCGGTAGTAATCGTCAAATTCTTGGCTAGGTGCTTTTCCCTGCCAGTAGTATTTCACTTCTCCTTGGTGAAACCTGATGACAATTTTACTTTCTGTTTCCCCTATTTCCACTGTCATTACTCCAGAAATTCCTTGAATGTTTTGAAAGTTGGGATTAATAGATTTTTTAGTATTTCTGGTTGTGTTCCTATTGTTGAACAGTTGATACCCTGCCCAACCACGAATCTGTACAGAGCTTTTTTGTGGTGATATAAACACAATTCCATCATCATTATCTGGCTTCACTTCCTGCCAGTTACTAGGATAGGGAAATTCAAAGCCATAACGGGAATTTTTGTATATTTTCCAAGACTTGTTATCCCCTTGGAAACTTGGCGCTCCACATCCCCACAAAGCTAATGACAGAATTAGTCCATAAACACTCCAATTTATGCCTCGAATAATAGTTGCCGTACTGGTATTCATAGCTACTTTACTTATTTATTTTAAAATTGTTTGTATATGCAGATCAAAACACTGATTAAAATTAATTTACAAGTCTTTTAATGCTTTGATTTTCCCTCAAATTACTTCCGTAAAAAAATGATCCTCAAGTAAATAATATGACTTTAAAACCTGATGATATTTAATCAGGTGTAGAGGATATCGAGTTTACACCTTTTTCCTAATACTTAACCTGAGGGAGTGTGGGGAGTGTGGGAAGTAATAAGTAATAAATAAAAATTTCACTCCTTCACTCCTTCCCTCTTTCTCTCCTCTAATTATGTCGAATCAGGGGAATTACGGATGACAAATCAAGTATTTTCCTGTAATAGGAGATAAAAAAGTAAATAAATGTAACAAAAAAGCCGTCAAAACGTTTTGCCGTCTTGACAACCAAGGTAGGAATCGATAACGTAAGATACATACCCGGGTAAGACCAAAAAAGAGTTATATGCAAACTAAGCAAAAGGTCACTTTGTATTTATCACCAGAACTGCACAAAAGGCTAAAAGTTCGTTCAGCAGTGGATTCTGAACCGATGTCAGAGTTAGCAGAACGCGCTCTTGGTTTTTATTTAGCGAATTCGGAATTAGTAGATGAAGCTCAAGCCAGCTATGGCGGAACTCACAGAGTATATTCCTGTCCTACTTGTGATAGTTCTTTACTCATCCGCGATCGCGAATTGGTTGCATTAGGCAATCAACCAGGTGCAGTTACTCAAGAATCTATTTCTATTGATTCTATTGATTCTATTGATTCTATTGAAGAAAAGCAGGAGAGCGAAACAATTCCTCACAACTCCGAAGAGTTGGTTCCTTGCTAAGTAGAAATTGTGAATTAAGTATTCATAAATTCTATAAATTTTAACTAACTGATAACGATGTCTGTAATGTCTTTAGTAGGTCTCAAGTAGGTTAATGTATGAAAGAAGAGCTCAACATTCTCATTCAAGCTCAATATCCTCTAATCTATCTTGTGACCTCCGAGGAAGAGCGGGCTGAGCAGGCAATTTCCACTATTGCCCAAACATCCAAACCACAAAGAAGAGTCTATGTTTGGACGGTGACTCACGGTATAGTAGAGTACGGTCAACCCCGGAATGTCACCCAACACAATACGGTCTCTCCGGAAGCGGCAATCGAGTGGATTATCCGGCAGAGAGAACCAGGTATATTTATTCTTAAAGATTTACATCCATTTATTGATGCTCCTGCGACTACCAGATCTTTGCGTGATGCGATCGCTGGCTTTAAAAACACGCAAAAAAGTATTATATTAATGTCGCCCATGCAGCAGGTTCCCATAGAGTTGGAAAAGGAAGTAGTGGTTCTAGATTTTCCTTTACCAGATATGGGAGATTTAAATAAAGTCTTAAGTCATCATCTTGATAGCTATCGTGGGCGTAGACTACCAACAGATGGGCGGGAAAAACTTCTGCGAGCTGCTTTAGGTTTAACAAAAGATGAAGCGGAGAAAGTCTACCGTAAGGCACAGGTAACTTCTGGGCGATTGACGGAAAATGAGGTAGACATAGTTTTATCTGAGAAAAAGCAGTTAATCCGGCGCAATGGCATATTAGAGTACATCGAAGAAGATGCAACTATTGATGCTGTTGGTGGTTTAGAAGAATTAAAAAAATGGTTAAAGCAACGCTCCAATGCTTTCACAGAAAGGGCTAGGGAGTATGGGTTGCCTCAACCGAAAGGTATGTTGATTTTAGGAGTCCCTGGGTGTGGTAAATCTCTGATAGCAAAAACAACTTCCCGGTTGTGGGGTTTACCAATATTGCGGTTAGATATGGGGCGGGTATATGATGGCTCAATGGTAGGACGTAGTGAAGCTAATCTACGTAATGCCTTGAAAACAGCCGAGTCCATATCTCCAGCCATCCTCTTTATAGACGAGTTAGATAAGTCTTTTGCTGGTAGTGCTGGTTCCGGCGATTCTGATGGCGGTACTTCCAGTCGAATATTTGGCTCTTTCCTTACCTGGATGCAAGAGAAAAAATCCCCGGTATTTGTCATGGCAACTGCCAACCGAGTGGAACGTTTGCCAGGGGAATTTTTAAGGAAGGGTCGCTTTGATGAGATTTTCTTTGTGGATCTGCCTACTCCTGAAGAACGCCAACAGATTTTCAACATTCATTTAAGTCAGCGTCGCGGAGATATCTCCCGGTTTGATTTAGAGCAATTGTCGAAAATGTCCGAGGGCTTCTCGGGGGCAGAAATTGAACAAGCGATTGTTGCGGCAATGTACGAAGCTTTTGCCCAAGATCGAGAGTTCACCCAACTAGATATTATTGCTGCGATTAAAGCTACATTGCCACTGTCTCGAACGATGCAAGAACAGGTGACAGCCTTAAGAGACTGGGCAAGACAGCGGGCAAGACCCGCCGCAGCCTCCGTTGCTGAATATCAGCGTATGGAGTTCTAAAAGCTTTCCTCTGCTACCACAGGGGGAAAGGCTAGCCATACCAGCTAGCAGTTCTCAAAAAATACCGCGTTTAATTAATGCGGTGTTATCCAAAAAAACGTTGTCTTTTTTCTCAATCTTCTTCTCTGGAGGAAACCCAAATGTCTCATTTTAGCACTCTGCGTACCAAAATCACTGACGCTGAAATCCTCACTTCTTCTTTACGTGACCTTGGTATTTCCGTAAAGACCGAGGCTGATGTCCGTGGTTATAATGGTCAACGCGTTCGTGCCGACATCGTTGCTGTTTTAGAGGGCGAATATGACTTAGGTTGGTCTCGCAACAGCGATGGTTCCTTTGACCTAATTGCGGATCTATGGGGTGTTGCTAAGAAGCACAACCAAACCGAGTTGATCAACTCCATCAATCAGAAGTATGCCGTTAACAAGACTCTGAATGAAGTGAAGCAACGCGGTTTGCAAAACGCTAACGTTAAGTTGGTACTGCAATAATATTTCTGTTGCGCGTTCCCAAAGCAGCACGGGTTGACCTGCTCAATAGTGGTTAGCCCGCTTTTTTCTCGGGGCTGGATGATTTCTAGTCCCTCTTTTAATTGTTGATATAGCAATTTATTATTTGAAAGTGCTTAGTTGTTAAACCAAGACTGGTGATTTGAGCTTTTTTGTTCAATGTGAAGTACCTACAGTGACGAAAGTATTAAATCCCCTCCCAACGAATGAAACTAGCACATTAGAGTTGTTCGGCTAAAAACCTTGCTATATAAGGGTTATAAAATGTGCAAGTTAAGAGCCTTCTTGTTGAAAAAGGTAAATCATACGAGTTCGGATTGAAATTCCTAGGGTTGGAGAAGTCCAACCTACAATAAAATAATCTTCGATCGCATTTTCTATGGAAATTTTTGAGTGATCATAAACCGGAACAACAGCGTTTTTAATATATTCTTCTGTTATCTCATCGAGGCTGATTAAAATAGTTTTGCGAGCAATCCGAACCATATGTTTGATTGCTGTTGCAGCGTCTTCAACACACAGTAATGAGCTCAAACAAAAAATAAAATCATAAGACTGGTTATCAATTTCAGCTAGAGCCGTTTCAATGGGCTTGTGGATGGTTTTATAACCCCTTTGAGCTGCATAATCAAGCATCTTACCTGAAATATCAATCCCTGTATATTCAAAATCACCATGCAACAATTCACTCAAGGCTCCTGTTCCACAAGCAATATCTAAAACATTGCCTTGATGATGATTATATCGATGGAATATTTTAGCCGCTTCATTAATATACTGTGCATTATAGTTGGAGTCCTTCAATACCAAGTCATAGTTATCAGCAAATTTATCGTAAAATTCTTCCGCTGAAATTTTTGGTAACATCTTTATCTACGACTAAACTCCCCCACATTTAGGATACAAGGATATTTTCATCAATACAAACAGGACTTAAAGCGATGTGCAACTTTATCTTGAAGTCCTGATCAAATAAATTTTGAACAAATCAATCAGTTACGTGAGATGCTAATTGATTGATTAGTAAATATTTGCAGATGTCTGTTGTTTCTTGTGTAAATCTTTCCGTCCCCGCCACAACTGCTAATTTGGGACCTGGTTTTGATTGTATTGGTGCTGCTCTAACCCTTAGTAATGAATTCAAGTTCACTCGCCTCGATGGGGGAGAATTTAAGATTACGGTTACTGGTACAGAAGCCGCAGGGGTGAAAACCGATAGTAGCAACCTGGTATATCAAGCTTTTGTCAAACTATATCAATATATAGACAAAACACCACCACCAGTAAATATGGAAATCAAGCTGGGGGTGCCCCTGGCTAGGGGTTTAGGTAGTTCGGCCACAGCCATTGTTGGTGGCTTGGTGGGTGCTAATCAATTGGCTGGGGAACCATTGAGTCAATCCCAGTTAATGGAATTAGCGATCGCAATGGAAGGACATCCTGATAATGTAGTACCAGCACTCATTGGCGGATGTCGCCTTGCAGCTACTAGTAAAGCTGGTTGGGAAATTTGCGATATTCCCTGGCATGGGGATATTATACCTGTAGTTGCTATTCCTAACTTTGAATTGTCTACAGAAGAAGCACGGCGAGTTTTACCCACACAAGTCAGCCATGCAGATGCGATTTTCAATACAGCACACCTGGGACTACTATTGCGGGGATTGGCAACGGGTAGGGGTGATTGGTTAACATCCGCTTTACAAGATAAGTTACACCAACCCTATCGCCAACAATTAATTACTGGTTACGATGCCGTCAACTCTGCAGCAGTGAGTGCAGGAGCCTATGGCATGGTGATTAGTGGCGCTGGTCCCACCTTATTAGCTTTAACAGACCAAACTCATTCTACAGATGTAGTGGCAGCAATGGCAACAGCTTGGCAACAACAGGGAATTACTGCCTCTGTGCGATTGCTATCCATAGACCATCAAGGCGCGAGAATCATTTCCTAAATCTAAAAAGGGGGCAACTGGGAACATCCTATCCCCCTTTGAATATCTTAATAATATTAAGATATGTTAACCTTACTTGTAGTATGTAACTTGTTGACTTAGCAAAAGTTTACAAATAGAATAAACTCGCGCTAAGATAAATGAGTATTTATTACTACTAGTACCTGTAATTTATGTTTTTAGGGATAAATTACGTTTACAAAACTAATTATTCCTTAATACAATGCAACAAAAGGTGAAAATTAACAACGATTTTCAGTCATGAACTCTCTCGACTTTCCTTGGCTAACAGCCATAATTCTTTTCCCCTTGGTGGCGGCTCTAGCCGTTCCCCTCATACCAGATAAAGATGGTAAAACTGTCCGTTGGTATGGGTTAGGGGTAGCACTAGCAGACTTTGCTCTGATGGTTTATGCCTTTTGGCATAGTTACGATTTCCAAAACTCAAGCTTCCAGTTAATCGAAAAATATGCTTGGGTTCCCCAAATTGGCATGAATTGGTCTGTAGCAGTTGATGGTTTATCCATGCCCTTGGTACTGCTGACAGGTTTAATTAACACCCTGGCAATATTCGCGGCTTGGAGAGTTACCAACAAGCCGCGTTTATTTTATGGGTTGATGTTGGCAATGTACAGTGCCCAGTTGGGTGTGTTCATGGCTCAGGACTTACTATTGTTCTTCCTGATGTGGGAAATTGAATTGGTTCCCGTATACCTGCTAATTTCCATCTGGGGTGGACCAAAACGTCGTTATGCTGCGACTAAGTTCATTCTCTACACTGCTGCTGCTTCTATCTTCATCTTGGTAGCAGGATTCGCGATAGCATTCTCTGGAGATACCGTCACCTTCGATATGATGGCTCTAGGGATGAAACAGTATCCTCAAGCTTTAGAACTCTTAGCCTATACAGGTTTCTTAATCGCCTTTGGTGTCAAACTACCAATATTCCCTCTCCACACTTGGTTACCTGATGCCCACGGTGAAGCTTCTGCTCCTGGTTCCATGATTTTGGCTGGTGTGTTGCTGAAGATGGGTGGCTATGCCCTAATCCGCTTCAACATGGAAATGTTGCCCGATGCTCACGTTTATTTCGCTCCCGTATTAGCAATTTTAGGTGTAGTTAATATTGTTTACGGTGCTTGTTGTGCCTTTGCTCAAACCAATCTCAAGCGACGTTTGGCTTATTCTTCCATCGCTCACATGGGATTTGTACTAGTAGGTATTGCTTCTTATACAGAATTGGGTATCAGTGGCGCGATGTTGCAAATGGTATCCCACGGTTTAATTGCTGCGGCTCTATTCTTCCTCTCCGGTGTCACTTATGAACGCACCCACACCTTAATGATGGATAAGATGGGTGGTATGGCGAAGGTTATGCCCAGAACATTTGCTCTATTTACTGCTGGCGCGATGGCTTCCCTCGCATTACCTGGAATGAGTGGTTTTGTGGGAGAATTGATGGTATTCCTCGGTATTACCAGCAGTGATGTTTATAGCTCCAGCTTTAAGGTTGTGGTTGTAATGCTGAGTGCAGTGGGTGTAATTTTGACTCCCATTTACCTACTGTCCATGCTCCGTGAGATATTCTACGGCCAGCAAAACGAAGAGTTACATCTGGATGCAATTGTTCCTGATGTTAGACCCCGCGAACTGTTTATTACAGCTTGTTTATTGCTCCCCATCATTGGTATTGGTTTCTATCCTAAATTCGCAACCCAGACTTATGATGTGAAGACAGTAGAAGTAGCTACCCATGCCCGTGAAGCATTACCAGTAGTTGCCCGTCAGAATTCATCTAATCTATATTCCAGTGTTTTTAACGCCCCTCAATTGGCTCATTCCCAGGTGGCAAGTTTAGTTGATATTGGTGAGTAAATATTTATCCCCCAAGGGTTGGTGCTATTAAAACGTAATAAATATCTCATAAGGGGGCGATTGTGCGATCGCCCCCTGTGCTATTTGAAGATATACTAAGGCTGGAAAGAATTCTTCTCTACACATATCTTGCACCTTCTCAATAAGCGTAAGGTGGGCATTGGTGGGTTACGAAATAATACCAATTTGAAAAAAGAATGCGACAGATGGGTAGGGGTTTAGCACTGCTAAACCCCTACGAGTAATTTAATTTATGTGTCGCAAACATTATTTGAATTGGTATAACAAGGG
>JASJCJ010000183.1 GCA_030066045.1 Calothrix sp. MO_167.B12 | reverse complement strand
CTCTCATACATATAGGAATCCGGTTTGAATATTGAAAAAAATTAGGTAGGGTGTAGTGGACTGACACGCCTAAAAATGTAGGTTGGGTTGAGCGGTAGGGAAACCCAACAAAGCTTTACTGGTGTTGGGTTTCATTCTTCAACCCAACCTACACTTAATGCATCATTTTAACCTTGCCATGCCACTACGTATATTTCAAAAATCAATTAGGATTCCTATAGTCCTAAAAATTAGGCTTGACGAATTGTTAAATGATCAAGTAGGGCTTCTATTCCGTCACTATCCAAAATTCTGATAGCATCATCTGCTAAGGAGCAATGGTTTCTCAAGCGAGAATGGAGCTGAGACAAATATGGTTCATATTTTTGAAAACTATTCGTGTGAATTATTTTTAGTAAATCTAATCCGATTTGACCAAGAGTTTTGTCATTCAGGTTTTGTCTGAGACCATTATTCTGTGCCGCAAATGCAGCCAACTTCACATCTTCGTATGTCCATTTTTGTGAATATTGAGTTATTGGCTCTAAATTTTCTAGGATTAAGTAGGTTAGTACTAGCCAACTTATTTCTTCTTCATTGGCTTGCATTGCGAGGGGACGAACTTCAAAGACAATGTAATCTATTAAGTCAAGTAGTTTTTGTTCGTTCTCTGTATAAACAGCATTTACCAACTCTTCCAATGTTATTTCTTGGTGAAAATTAAACTTTACACGAAAATCTAACCAGCAGAAATAGATAGCTAATTCTAGATCATTGAGGTTTATTTTTTGCTGGGAAAGTTGCCCTTCTAAATTATAAAATTCGGCACTTCCTTCTCTGATAAATTGATTTCCAGTCAGATACAGGTTTTTAGGATACAAGCATTCCCCATCGCGCATAATTTCAAACAAAGGCAGATCCCAGGTTCTATTGATATAGTCGCATAGGCTGAGATATGGTTTGAAAGGTAATCCAGACCTACCATACATTCTGCCTCTACTCAAGGTACTATAAGCGTGAAAACGTTGACTCTTGTAAGGTAACTTTTGTCCTGCCAATATAGAATCATTGGCACTTGCAGCCCATAAAAATGCTAGTAGTTGTAAGAATGTGTTGAGAATTTCAATAGTTTTTTCTTTAGGAATTTCAAAGTTAAATTGAACTGAACATATTCCAGGAAAGTTTTGTAAAATCCATTCTTTACAGTCTTCCTCAACCATGTTTACCCAAATTTGATAGTATCCTTTCTTTGTGATTAAATCTTTTAGCTCACAAGAGATTGGTTGGGTTCCATAGCCCAGGATTTTTAAATTGTTGTTTTCTACAGTAGGCAGTAACACAGAAGACTTAAAGTTACGCCAATAGCTAATTGCCTCATCAACTGAATCTACTGGTGCTAACGACGCTTCTAATACACACACTGCAAGCTCGTTGCTAAGCATTTCCAAACCATTAGGCGTTTCTCTTTTGACACCGATTAAAGCTCCTGTGTTGGGATCATTCTTTTTAATCCAGCCTTGTGTTGAGAAATCAAGGAATAGTTTCTTGGCATCGTCAAAGTCCGCCGCTAAGTAATTCTGCTTAACCAGGGGCATTTCTAGCTCAATACCAATCTTTTTAACTAGTCTATTCATTTTTGTGAATACTTATAAAGATTATGTAGGGGTGAATTACTATTCACCCTGATCAAATTAAAAGCAACTGATTTGCAATTGGATTTTACGCATAAATTCCAATTTTTTTAACTTTGGAAACAATGAGCGAACCTTAAAGTCAGGAAGTAGGAGGAAAGAAGAAGGAAGAAGTATAATTGGTGGGGGATTTAAACCCAGAAACTCGAAGGGAAGGAAGGAAAAGCCATAAGTGTTTTGGGATTTACAAGTTACCTCTTCCTTCTTCCTTCTCGCGTAGCGAGTTAAGTGTCTATTCCTCTCTAGACATTTTAAGACCAGAGAATTAAGGGTTCTTGGTCGTTAATAACGCCGATAAAGCTTGCAATCGATAGTCTTTCAGTATTGCCACTATCTCGGAGAACTTCGTGAAAGTTTGTGGTTTTAAAGAATACTAACCGACCTTCCAGTGGCTCAATATCAGCATAGGTTGCACCATTAACAACATCGTAAGTATATCCCATTGTGCCAGTAGTAAGCTTGTGCTGCTCATCTAAAGGAGACCATTCTCGATCCCAAATCCTCAGCTTACCGCCATTGCTGTCTGGTTTTTGCAGGTATAAATTCCACACTAATTGATGGGATACTTGTTTCAATGTCGGCCATCTGAAGTCACGAGATGCTAAATCATTGTGTAGACCAGAGCTTTTAGTGACCCTCACGACTCCAGCAAAATATTGCTTGCTGCCTTCCCTAGCAACTTCAGCACCAGAGTTCCAACCGTTCTTCAGGAGCGAAATTACCATTTCCAGAGGTGTTTCTATTCCCAACTCATTAAATAGTTCAGTAACTCTGCTCATCATTAAAGGGGCACGCTTAAAGTACTCATCCTTATTGCCAAACATTTCGCAAACTGGATTTCCCAGATAACTTGAGGAAATATTTTTGAGAGAATACTCTTCAATGTCAAAAATATTTTTAAACCGTTCAGCCACAATTTGACATACATTCAATGGGTAAAAATCATCAATCACAATGGCGGGAATTTCTCCGTTGATGAGTCGTTGGAGATGAAGGTTACTAAATTCATTGCCACGGATATATTCGGGCTGCCAAACCAAAGTTGAACTTGTCATCACGTATTCCTTAAATAACAACAGTAAAAAAACAATATTGAGATAAATTTACTTAAACCCCATCCATCTTGAAATCTGGAGTTTTCATGTAGGTTGGGTTGTTCGCATTAGCGTTGCGTAGCAATAGAATGAAACCCAACGATAGCAATGGTTCCGTTGGGTTACGCTATCGCTTTTCACAGGATGCCGAAGGCTATACCCAACCTACAAAAATTACGAATCTCAAGGTGGTTTTGGTTTAAATCTCATTGAAGATTTAAGTCAATTTATTTCTGGGAACATATCGGTTGCAAAGAACTAGATAACAGTGCTTTGATATCATATACAGTGGGTTGACAAGTTCTGACATCTTTGAATTCATAAATGGTCATTTCTGCAAGGTTGACAATATAGGAAGAAATAGTTCCCCAAAATGGTCCAGTTTGAAAAACATTATTCATGCCATTTTCATCCGTGCTTTCAGCTAAGGTCTTTTGCAAGGTTTCGAGTGAATTAATCTGGCTTGCTCTCTCCTGTAATTTACTCAACCGCATATGGCTTGACTCCAATATTGGTAGCTCCTCCAACTCTGGAATACGAGGAGAAAACCGGGTGCTATTGGGGAAATTAAATTGAGCTATTTCGTCACTGAGAAAATGATTGGTATGCAACAAAGAATCTTCTGCTTTAATCACTCCAGTTTTATTGCCAATTACTTCCACAATGTAGAAGTTCTGAGTATCAACTACAGCCAAAGAAGCACCATTGCCGATAGAATAATTACGCTGTTGTGCCAATGAAACAGCTTCCTCTGCACTGTGGCAAGTGCGGCACAGGTCATGGACTAGGTAGCTTGCTGGTAGCCCCCCAGGATGGTTTCCTTTGCAGTAGTAGACATAATTGTAACTGACGGCTAGTCCGTGTTCGTTGACGCAGAATTGACCGCCAAATGGCATAAGTATAGGTGCAAAAGCGACATAACGATACTGGGATTTTTCCTGACGAACAATTGCACCTTGATAGGGAACCAGGGGATATTGATAATCAAAATTCTTGCCCAATAGGGGGGACTGCCCAGACAAACAACCAACTCCGCTACATCCCTGAATCACCCCTGTTCTGTCTGCACCGAGTATTTCAGATAACAACAGGAAGTAGTATATACTTGGCGTTATTTCTGGAACGCTGAGCATCCCGTTCAGGTAATCTGTTGCGGGTTGAATGCTATGGAGTTGTTTTTCCAGCGATCGCAATAGATAATAGCTTTGCAGTTTTTGCAGCATTCGCCGGAGCCAAGATTTATTTTTCAGTCGCTGCCAATAGGGAGAATTCTCAAGGGTTTGCCGAGCTTGTTGATATTTCTCAACAACAATAGCAGCGTGTTGTTGGCCAATTTCAAAGCTTGAACCCTCGAAGACATAGGTCGAATTATTCATGATATATAATTTTTTCTTTGTGTCACGCACCCTACAAGAGAATCGTTAATCTTGTGCTATTAAGTAACTGCTGCTTTATTCTGCAATGATCGTTTTAAGATATTCCTGTAGAAATAGGAACTTTGCCTAAGGACCGCTTACCCATAATATGGGAAGCTGGATCACCAATCAGAAGAAAGGAGCCAGAACAGACAGATGAACTAAATTCAAGATTGAGCCGCTTTACTGCATCTCCAAAACTAAATCCGTTCTCTAGTAATCCCTGACAGAAGCTTTGTTCTTGAGAACCAATAGAACTTTCTCCCTTCCTGAGGATCAGATGAGAATTTCCAAATGTTGCAAAGTGACGATATTCTCCACCACCAACCACGGAGACACTTTGATCAGAAAAGACTACAGGTTGAGTTTGGGGTTGCATGAAATCAAGGTAGTTTTGCAGCAAACTGATAGAACATTCTTGTGCTGTTTTGCTAATTTGTAAACCATTAGCAACTTTTTGGGTTTGTCGAGCTATAAGATTCCATTCATCCACACTCAAGTCTGTTTCCATCATCCACACCCAGACGGACTCCGTTTGTTCATCTATCCGTATTTCCGAGAAATCATCGACGACTTGCAAGTGTTTCCCGGTCAATATTGCATAGCATTTAGCCAGTACAAGCAGGGGACTGTTGCACTTCACTGCCAAAACCCGTCGTCGGGAAATATGGGTATTGAATTGATCGAATAAAGATTTTCCATCATAGTTGATGGAATCGGATTCAGATGTTAGCCAAGTCTGAGCAGATTGGGTTTCTATAGAATCTAATCCTGTTAATGCTGAATCATTCAAACTCGATGGCAGTTTGTCAGTTGCCAGTAGCGGAAATTGACTAAATATTTTACGAGTTGCAATCAATGATTCGAGAACAGTTTCATATTCAAAGATGCTCGAGCATAATATCAGTTTAACTGGGAACTTCCATTGACATTGTTGGGAAGAGAGAAACTGACGCGCTCGATCCTGCATCCAATAACCGGCGGGTGTGCATTCAGAGAAATGATAACGTATTGGTATCCACTCACAGCTAAAACCATATTTTCTGTAAGGTTCCCCAATAATTTGACAGCCAAAATTTAGGTACTCTTTCAGCATTTCTGGGCGGCTATCAGCATATAGGGTTTGAATTCCATTTTCTTCCATAATACGAAGCATCCCGCCCACAAGGAGTACACCAGTTGTTCGGTTCCGTTTAAACGGAGCCGTCACAAAATAACTGGCGTAAAAGCGTTGAGTATGGCGCTCAAAAGCAACGCGCATTGCACCTACAAGTTGATGCTTTTCAATCACCATCAAGTTTTTACAGAAGTAATCGTTGAAGACATCCTGATAGTTTTGGTCTTGAATTTTTAATTCGTCAACAAAGACTCGTTTTCGTAAATTAACAATTTTTTCCAGTTCGCTACTTGATGTTGCTAATTTTAGGAGCATAGTTAACCCCAAGTGTAATGATCAACTTAAACCAATGACCGACTGCGTCGTCAATAATAGGGAAAAGGGAAAAAGTCAGAGGTAAGAAGGAAGAAATAATAAATGTAGTGAATTTGTATGCAAAGTAATCTTTGTTTTGAGCAAAAAGTATACAAGCCCCTTAATTTATTAATGGAGAAAATAAACTTTTTGTCATTATCAAATCCCCTTAATTTATGAAGTCAGATCCCTTGTTCCTTCTTTTTTCCTACCTCTGACTGCGTTAAAAATGCTATTTGCAAAATGCTTTCCTTGTATCTACCTGTACTCTGGTCAAAAATTCACAATCAGGAACACCGCAAAAGAACTAAGTTCTTGCTTAACTTTGAGTACCTGCCATTTCAGTTCGATAAAGTCGTTCAATGGTTAGGAGTTCTTTTTGTCGCTTTGCCTCTAGATTCTGATCATTTTTAACCCAAGGCAAAAACTCTAGATTGGTCGTTTTGTAAGTGTCGGAACCGACGCGATTTTCTGGCAGATAGTGCTTATAAGATGTCTTTAGTGACCAGAAATACCGCCAGAAATTAGGCATTTTTGTCATAAATTTTCGCAAGCCCATTAAACGAATCTGCTCTTGAGGGGGACGCTGGGCACGAATCATCAACATACTGTACTCATGACAGAAGGTTTTGATATCCAAGGTAGTTTCCATGACTGCGTGTTGGAAATCAAAGTATTCAGGTTCATTGAAAATAATCTTATCTTTATGCATGGTATATTCCACCGTACCAGGCATGGGGGTAGAGACAGTAATATTGGGAACCTCGATTTCCTGGGCGCGAATGTAATTTAACATTCCCTGGAAGTTCTCTGGGGTGTAATCTATACCAATCTGGAACAGCCCTTCTGTCAGTACGCCATGTTTCTTTAAGATTTTAATGGCTTTTGTACTATGATCAATGGAGGCATGTTTGTTCATACTGCCAAGAGTTTCGTCGGAATAGCTCTCTAAACCCATACGCACCCGTTTGAGTCCAGCCGCTGCCCAAAGTTCAATCAGTTCAGGGTTCTCTGTAATCGTATCGGCTCGACTATAGAGACAATATTGTTTGTTCAGTCCGCTTTTTAATAAAGCTTCACCCAGTGCAAAAGAACGTTCAACATCACCAAAACAATGGTCATCGACAAATAAAACGTAGGGTTCTTCTAGGGTGGAAAGATAATCGACAATGTATTGGGGACTCCACCCTAAATATTTACCGACATTGACTTTCCAAAGATTACAAAAAGAGCAACGAGCCGGACAACCCATTGCTGTCCGCATAGCGACAATGGGCTTCCACCAGAGATGATAGTACTTTTTATGGTACCTTTTTGTGATGGAACGATCTGGAAAGGGTAGAGAATCTAGATCAAAATTTGGGTCTACAACGGTTTGACCATTGGAGATGAATACACCATCTTCTTGGTAGGCTAAACCGCTCAAATTACGATATCCATTGTCTCCTTCATGAAGACAATTCATCAACTCGCAGAAGCCTTGATATCCTTCGCCCATCCAAATCAAGTCAGTTTGAGCTATGGCTAAATCTTTTGGATTAATGCGGGTGTGTTCGCCGCCTACAAGAGTAATAATATTAGAATCGAGGGCTTTTACTTTTCGTAATACTTCTCTAACTAATTTCAGGTGTAAAGTCCAGCAGTTCATGACAAAAATGTCTGGACGAAATGAAGCTAGTTTTTTTTCTAGAACTCCCCTACGTCTTTCTAACCGCAAATCTAGTACGTCAATATCAAATCGTTCTTTATCCAGAAGGGAACTTAGAACTTCAAACTGTAGGGGTTCGACAATATAAACTTTTTCATCGGCAAGATGATAGGGATGATAAGGAGGTGTACAGAAGAGAATTCGTAATTTCTTCATAATCCCATTGTCTAAAAAACACATGAAAATCTTATCATCTTAAATTACTTCAATATTCCGGATTAAATTTTTAATTCTTGTAAAGCTAAATTTCTCCCAGAGCAAATGTACTATAGGTGATTATGGGAATGTTAAATGTCGGAAAGAAGCGTATAATCCTCTAGACATGCTCTACGGGATCTGGCGACAACAAACAGCGCAGCATATTTCTTCGCGTAGCTTTGACCGAGGAGTTAGGAGTTGGCTGTGCCTAAGTTACGCATCTACACTTGTTCCTTCCTCCCCTGAGATATACAAAAAACGTTGGGCAATATCTTCGTAAAAGTTAGCATCAGTCCAGTAACCTTGATGGGCTTGATTTCCCCAGGAAGCTTTATATTGCAAGGAAACATTATTCAGATTCTGGTAATAGTCTAAATGGCCGCTGATTGGGTCATTTTGATGGTAATAGTTAACCCAACATAATTCTTCAAGATGCCTTTGTATGGGATTTTTAGTTAAATATCCGGTGCTAGATGTTGCTTGGGTTCTTACCCGGAAGGATGTGAGGTGTTCTAAAATAGCAGAACGAATATACTGTTCTTTTCTTCTAGTTTCTCCCAGGAAAAAGGCGATTTTGTCTAAAGGTGAACCGAAGGTAATTAAACCAGTAATTTTATCAATTATTAAATGTTGATTTTGTGTTGATGGCAAACTCAGTTCTAAGCTCAATAAGTTAAGGGTATCGTATGCAATACAACTACCTAAGGAATGCCCTGCTAATATTACTTGATCGTAATCAGCTTGAGTATCTTGGATAATAGATTTGAGTAATGTCAAAGATTCTGTTAATATTTGCTGACGAATTTGTTGATATGGAGATGTAACATCTGTTGTGGTATATATGGCCATATCGCCCACATAATTAACTAAGGGAGGAGTTAGTAGTTCTTTACTCAGATTCCAGGCTGATTGGAGAAAACGACCGGAGAGAAATGGACCAAATGGCAATAAAATTAACCAGAGTCCGAAACGTAATAATGGGTATACTAAGTTAAATAGACGCAAAAATAAATTTAGCGATCGCAAACGATATTTAAACATTTTCCTGGGCGTTTGTGCCTGCATCAGGGCTTTCAATAACTCTTTGTTTTGGGTCTGACTGTAAAATTTAATTGTTCCTTTGAGTGTTTTTTCGGTCCATCTCAAAACTTCAGGTACAGTAATTTTATTTTGTGTTTGATATGCCCAATAATATTCATGGACATCGATAATCCAATCTTGTGTGGCATCAGATGAACTGATTCTCAGGAAACTATCCGTATGAGCAAACCTAGATATTTCTCGCTGAGCGATTATATGCTCTAATTGGACATTTATATTTTTTCGTTCAAAATATTTAATCCAGTTCCGTCCAAAGTAATCTACAGTTTCCAAGGGTTTTTGCTCTCCAACTCCGTGGATAATTATAAAGGCAGTGCGACCTTGGGGTGTTTCACTAATAATAGGTTTATCACTCATGTCATAAAATATATTGGCTGCTCGAGCATCAAAATATCATATCTTCTCTACTAGTTGTTAGCTAAAAATTTTAACGGTTAGTCTCCATATTCTTGTTGGGCTTGCTGTTCGCGCAGCGTAGCGTTAGCTATAAAAGTCTTGTGGTGTGGGTAAGGAATAGGGAACTCTTAAGAGGGAACAGTTTCAACTCTATTGTTTCTATTTTTTTGGGACTCCAAAAAATTGTCAATGCAAGGTTTTTAAACTTCAGACCCTTATTCCCTTACACTTGCTGCGAATTAAACAGCCCTTATGCCTTGATAAATGAATGTTTTATAGTTATTCAGCAGACCCTCTTGTACTTATAACCGGAAAGCCAGACTGTATCCAAGAGATAAGGCAAAAATGTTTAGGAAACTCCAAGTAAAACATTATCCAATGGGCAAAAGGAATACAAGATTTGACCCACTGTATAATTGACGTTTGTTGCTCTCTCATGGTTACTGTAATCAAGAGGGATGGAATGCCATCATCTGTGGTGATCATTATAATACCGATTGATGTTGTTGCTGTGCTGAGGATTCAGTAAGTCAAACGCCCAATCGATATAGCAATACAAGCCACTAAAAAGCATAGTGACTAATGACTAAAAAGTACTTTTGTTTCGGTTTAACAACTATATTTATTCTGTCAATATTGCTGAGGTTTTGGGGATTAGACAGATTCAATACCCTAGTGTTTGATGAAGTTTATTATGCAAAATTTGGCAGTAATTACCTGACCAATACTCCCTTTTTTGATGGTCATCCACCATTAGCTAAATATATTATTGCTAGCGGTATTTGGCTGGGGACTCATCTACCTTTTTTCCCTACAGATATAGTTAATGGCTTGTCTGGCTCTTTACTATCACCTTGGCATTACCGCTGGTTGAATGCATTTACAGGCTCATTTATTCCCTTAATTATTGCTGCGATCGCTTATCAATTGAGTCGCCGTCGTAGCTTTTCTTTTCTAGCAGGTTTATTCACCGCCTGTGATGGCATATTTCTAGTTGAGTCCCGCTATGCATTAATTAATCAGTACATTGTGATTTTTGGTTTATTAGCACAATGGTTATTCTTATTAGCATTAGCAAGTGAAGGAGGCAGGCGACGATTATTCCTAGTCTTTTCTGGTATTAGTTTTGGGGCAGCAATATCCTGTAAATGGAACGGATTATCATTTTTACTGGGCATTTATTTAATTTGGTTATTTGCTTGGGGATGGCAGTGGATAATGAATAAATATCAACTATCTGTTAATCAAGAAAACACAATCCACCCTCTACAAAAGATAACGCAAATCAAGATTTATTCTCTGATATTTTATTTAGGAATTATCCCATTAATTATTTATAGTATTATCTGGATTCCCCATTTAAAGTTAGATGTAAGATACGATTTTATAGAAGTACACAAGCAAATTTTACAATTTCACAAAGGTTTAGGCGGCAATACTTCTGATATCCACCCTTACTGTGCTGCTTGGTATACCTGGCCGTTGATGATTCGCCCCATAGCATATTATTATCAAACGGCATCCAGCTTCAAAGACCCATTACCTGTATGGGGACCACCATTACCCAGTGGCAGTGGTAAAGTGATTTATGATGTCCACGCTATGGGTAATCCTTTCTTGTGGTGGTTTGGTCTAACTGCACTCTTATTTTTATTAATTGTGTTTGTCTGGCAATTTGCAATTCCCACAATCAGGAACAAGAATAAAGTTATAGCAACTCCTCTGACAATAGATATCTGGATTAGCTTATTTTTGTTATTCAACTATGCAGTAAATTTATTCCCTTGGGCTACTGTACATCGCTGCGTTTTTATGTACCATTACATGACATCAGTGGTGTTTGCCTTTTTAGCGATCGCTTGGTTGGTAGACAAGTGTTTAGCTAGTTATAATGTGATACTCCGTGGTAGCGGTGTCACCATCACTTTCATCATTTTGATCGCTTTTATTTTTTGGCTACCAATTTACTTGGGTTTACCCCTATCTCCAGAAGCTTATAAAATGCGGATGTGGTTTAGCTCTTGGATTTGATGGAGCTATAGCAACAGTAATCAAGTAAAACCCAACAAACTCGACGCAAAATGTTGGGTTTCGTAAACTCAACCCAACCTACGATTCAGCTAGATTGAAGTTTGAAAACAGTATTCATTCTCCAATGGCAGCAACGCCTTTGTGACCTTATCCACTACACCAGGTATCAAATATACGTGCATCCCTAGCTTCTGGAAACTCATCACAAAACTCATCAAAAGCAGTTTTAACTACCCTTTCGGCTCGCTGATGTGCCAGCTCTGACTGTAATTCATCAACCACATCCCAAGCTGAACCGCATTCTTCCGAACGTACTCCCTGGCGATCACAAGTAGTACGAGCTTTTTTAATTTCATCTTGTAGTTGCTGTTCTAGCAAGATTGCTCGGGGTTGTTCTAGAGAGCTGCTTTTAGCCATGATGTCAGTTAGTGAAATAATCCCCATTAGTTCACCTTGGATAACTGGCGCTCTTAAAAGATGGTTGTCGGCAAACAATCGAGCTACATATTCCACTCCCAAATCGGGGTTAACCACAATGCAAGGCTTGGTCATCACCTCATAAACACGCACTTTGTTAGGATCTTGACCAAATGCAATGACTTTATATACCACATCGCTTTCTGTGATAATGCCGTAAGCATCTTGTGGGTGACGGCGATCTACAATTAGTCCTTGCCAACCCCTAGCTCTCATTAGTCCCACTGCTTCAGCAACAGTAGCGGAACTACGAATAGTGGCAACATCTTTAGTCATAATATCCACTGCTCTGAGCATAATTAATCTCCCCCGTAATTTTCAACGACGCTCCCAAATTGCGATCGCGATCCGATTTAGAAGGTGCTACGCAAACAGCAAATTTAGTCTCCACCACTCTCTGCATCTGCAACCTTCTGGCTCTACATCCTTTATAAATCAATATTTTGAGGAACTTGTGAGGATATACCTGGTGGAATATTTTTTCAATGGGAAAAACCACTTATGCTCAATATTCATCAAATCTATATAAGTAATTATTTCGGAATTAGAACAGACAAAACACCTTTAATTCTGTCTATAAAATTATTCTAATTAACTTGACTATTAGGGATAAATCACAAAATATAAGAATAGTAATTAGCATATTTAGCGAAGTTACAGTCAAGTAATTTTACTTAAGAAAACTTAACTCAGGGAAAAAATCAATGGCTAGAATTTCCATAGCTGATATTCATCTACATACATCAACAACATTTATAGAGGAGCTAACAGAACGAGAGAAGACAAAGACTTTAGGTGGTCGTCTCACTTGGGAGCAATTATGTGCCCTAGACGAGAAAATGTACTCTTTAAATATACAACAACGTCGTTTAATGGATAATCTATCAGATAGGTTAGACCAACAAATGTATAATGAAATTATGGGATGGAAATTACCTAATAATATTAATATCTAGTTAGATATTTAGTATTATTTTATATATCTAATTTGGGTGCATTTTGAATAATAATTTAATTTTAAGGCTGGTAATTTTTATGATAATTCAGCTTATTTATAGTCAAAATTTTTAGTGTCTTCTTAATTGTCATACCATTTTTCACATCTTGCACCACATGATTATTGCGAAAATTATCGTCTGTAACCCTTATTATTTCGTAGGGTGAGCAATGCCCACCTTACGCTTATTGAGAAGGTGTAAGATATGTGATTTATTTATAAAGATGCACCAAATTTGACCTGCTCCCGGTAAGCTTTGTACCCTGCACCGTAGACACGAAGTGGCTTCTGTTAATTAGCCGCTACGCGTCTACGTATATTAGTAGCTCCACTCTTCTAGAGTGAGGGGAATATAGCGCAGCCTCATATAGAATTGGCATCAATTAATTCTCCATAGATGTAGGTTGGGTTGAAGAATGAAACCCAACACCAGTAAAGCTTTGTTGGGTTTCCCTATCGCTCAACCCAACCTACTGGCGTGGCAAGCTTAAAATAGTGCAATAGGTGTAGGTTGGGTTGAAGAATGTAGACGCAACAGCGGCTTTGAGCAGAGTAACCCAACACCAGT
>JASJCJ010000182.1 GCA_030066045.1 Calothrix sp. MO_167.B12 | reverse complement strand
ATGTTAGAGACCCCCAGCATAAAATGGACACCGGGCAGATTTTCCCGAATCAGTCGAATTGATTCGATGGTTGCTTTGGCATTTTCCCGATCCTCCTCAATCCCAGTTGAAATCGGTAGGGCTAAGGTGTCATAGAAAATTTCATGGGGTGGAATCCCAAACTTGAGCGCATCCTCATAAGCTCGTTTGGCGATTTCAAATTTTTTCTGGGCGGTTCGAGCCATTCCCTCTTCATCGATACAGCCGATGACAACCCCTGCGCCATATTCCTTCGCCAATTCCAACACTTTAAAAAATCGCTCTTCTCCATCTTCATAGTTGGTGGAATTGAGCAAACATTTACCCCCAGCCACTTTGAGACCCGCTTCCATTTTGGTCCACTCGGTGGAGTCGAGCATCAACGGGAGGGTCGTATGCTTAACTAGTCGCGATACTAGTTCTCGCATATCCCGTTCTCCATCACGCCCGACGTAATCCACGTTTACGTCCAGCATATGTGCGCCTTCTTTGACCTGGGATTTGGCGATCGCCAACAACCCATCCCAATCATCTTCATTCAACAGCTTGCGGACTTTTTTGGAACCACTGGCATTTAATCGCTCGCCAACGATTAAAAAAGAATTATCCTGCTCATAGGTTTGGGCGGAATAAATGGAAGCTGCTGCTGGCGTATAGGAGAGGGGCGATCGAATCTCACCCTCAGTATTTTGTCGCACCGAACGCTCTTTTATTGGGGTGTGTTCCACAGCCTCGGCTAAAGCTTGAATATGTGCTGGGCGGGTACCGCAGCAACCGCCGACAATCTGAACCCCATGTTCCGCAATGAACCCTGTCATGGCAGTTGTATATTCTTCGGGGGTCATTTTATAAACCGCCTGACCGCCAATATTTTCTGGTAGTCCCGCATTGGGAATACAGGAAATGGGGAACGGTGAATTTTCTGACAGATACTGAATATGAGAAGTCATCAAATCCGGACCCGTCGCACAATTTAGCCCCAAAATATCAATGGGGAAGGGTTCGAGGATTGCCAGCACCCCAGAGATATCCGTCCCCACCAACATAGTTCCCTGGATTTCCATAGTCACGGACACCATTAAGGGGATTCGTGAACCTTTTTTCGCAAACACCGCCTCAAATGCACTCAGTGCCGCCTTAATTTGCAGGACATCTTGACAGGTTTCGACGATGAAAAGATCGGCTCCCCCGTCAAAGAGACCTTCTGCTTGCACCATGAAGCTCGATCTCAATTCATCGTAGGTAATATGACCGAGGGTGGGTAGCTTGGTTCCTGGACCAATGGAACCGGCGACAAATCTTGGTTTTTCGGGAGTGGTAAACTCATCTGCACAACTGCGCGCCAACTCTGCCACCTTTCTACTTATTTCGTAGGCGCGATCGGCTAGATCGTACTCTGCGAGGACTAAGGGGCTAGATCCAAAGCTATCGCTCTCGATCACATCTGCTCCCGCTGCGAGAAAATCACGATGGACCTTCGCCACTGCCTCTGGCTTGGTGATGACCAAATATTCATTACAACCTTCATATTCTGCTCCACCAAAATCCTCGGCGGTCAAGTTTTGGGATTGCAGGTTAGTTCCCATCGCCCCATCAAAGATTATCACTGGACGATCTGGACTCTGGAGCCGTTGGGTAAATGAACTATTTAGCTGAGGTTTTGGAGCTTCAATACTTAGCATAGGAGTAATGGTTATAGCGGGTGTAGGCTCTCTCCTGCAACCTTTTTAACTTTCAAAGCAAGTCAATTCGGAAGGCGGAGGAAGAAACAACAAACAAAAAAAGAGAATGATTATCATTCACATTGTAATGCTGAGTGTAGCAAAAACACCACTATAGAGCAAAACCACTCGAAATCCCAAGTCATCATGCCCATCCTCAGCGTCATCCGGAGACCGAAACGCTGATCGACAATAGGCGGCAACATCATTCCAGGAACGGCCACGGCGGTGACTACGCAGTGGAAGTAGCGCTGTTTGCCAGACTACTTCAGTAGGGTAGAGCACTGGGCACAGTGAATCTTCTGTGGGCTGAAGTATTCCGTGCCGTCCCTGGCCACCCGCACCGTCTGCTTCACGTCCAGCATATGTGCGCCTTCTTTGACCTGGAATTTAGCGCGAGCCAATAACCCATCCCAATCATCTTCATTCAACAGGGTGCGGACTTTTTTAGAACCACTGGCATTTAATCGCTGGTCGGCCTTCAGGCTCTCACCTCCTAGCAAACCAGTGCCCCTCGGATAACACCCATAAAATGAGTGTTGACTAGCAGTTGACAATACTTCGGACAGTTTTTCGCGCTCCAAACGACGAGAAGACAAGAGTTGCAGCCTACTGACCTGATTTTTTACAAGTTTAGCTTCAGAGCTAACTTGTAAAAAATACCACCCTACTCCCAAACCAATCGGATGTGAGCCTTACAGCTACGTTCCGAAGATGTACGGAGTATTTCGTTGACATAAGTGGGAAATATGTTACATTTTACTCATAGTTCGCTAATTTAATGCAGGGCTTTGGAAATTGCCTACGACAGAATCTGGATTGCTAGCTTAAAGGAACAATATTGACAAAATCGGCAAAGGGTTACAATTAACCGGAAAGGTATTGACAAAATTCACGTAATTTGCCTGATCTCAGAAGCCTTTCAGAACCTCTACCCATTGTCTCAGTCAATTTTCCTAACCACTAGAAAAAATGAGCGAACGGTGAGTAATAACGGGTAAAAATCCAGATTTATCACCTCACTTACACTTATGTTGTATCCCACTGAGTGTAAATAAAGCTGATTAATTAAAACGAGGTATTTTATTTTGAGGAAATTGTTATGGTAGCACAAAACCTATCCCAGTTGTTTCCTAAAGAGCTGCGACTTGTTCGGTTAGGAACTTGTTACGATTGTGTAGGGCGTAGACTGATGCTAAATACACGCGCATTCGATTTAGAACATATTCCACCCAATAAATTCGTGTTCGATCCTGGGCTGGGAAGTATTGATTTTACTGCCAACTCAAGTTCTTCCAGTAAGGTACTTGAGGACTATCTAGGGTTAGATGTGAATGGAAAGCTTGGCTTTACTATGTGTAAAGCCTCTGCGAACTTTAATATGTCAGTAGCTAGTGCTACTCGAGAAGACCATCAAAAAATTTGTGGGTACTTGTCCTACAGGATTTCGGGGGCAAGTATTACACTGCAGAAGTCAATTCCGCCAATTCAGTACAAATGGATGTCGGAAGAATTTCAATATATGTACGATAAGCTGATGAAAGCTCCAGCCACGGAGAAGCTAAAACACTATGTTGAATTTACCAAGATGTTTGGCTATGGTGTCGTCACACATATAGACCTCGTATCAGGAGCCTATGGGAAATTTGAAATTTCGTCCGATGATGATGCTTCCTCAAACGAAGCAAAGTATGGGGCGTCTGCGACGGTAGGTATCTCGGGAGCCACGAAAAGTTTGGGACTCTCGGCTGCAGCCGAATGGGGCAAGAAGTCACAAGAAGCCAATAGAACAGCTAGCTTAAGTGCCCATGCCGATTGGTATCCATCCACTTCACCTGCCAAGGAGTGGGCAGTAGCAGTTTATGAGCTAGCCAACGAATATGGCATGTCCATACTCACAGAAAAGGCTAAGTTGCAGGACTTACCAACACCTAGAGAAGCAAAAGCACCAAAGTTCCCGGAGTTTAAGAGACCTGATGAGACTAACATTCCGAAGGATGAGAACGAGAACGAAGACGACGAATTGAGGGCCATGTTAGACGTGCTACGTCAGCAAGATGGTGATAAGGCAGCATCGATGACCAATGAACAGTGGCAAGCATCAATACAAGAATTGAAGGACTTATTCAATGTAAAAGACGTTGTAGAAGAGGCGGAAAAAATATCTTCCGATGCAACCTCAAGGAAAGAAATCTCTGAAGAAACATCTAAGCGCCGATTTTTCAACGGAAACCACGGGGATTCCGTACCACGAACGCGGCGGAGTGAAAAGAGCAGTTTAGGAGGGGGGGCGACTCATGAGGCAGATCTCGGTGAGTATATCCCATGCGGGTTTAAGATAACACCTTGGATTGAGCTGTTTCCAGCGTTGAAGCTTAAAATACTGCCCACGTACAACGCCTTAAATATGGCGAAGGTGACAGTATTCTACTATACTCGTCTACAATTTGGACAATATCTCCACTTTCTGTCAGGTCTGCCATCTTGGCTAACGGAGCACGAGGCTCTAGATCGGGATGTCTGGGCTTATAACCAAATCTGCGAAAAATTCATCAGGGAGGCACAGGACAAGATGTCCGACGGCCCATTCGTAACATCAAAGTATGTGGATGTGATATGCAGTTTTGAGGATATGTGGTGGGACAAGTACGAATCAGGATACTTTACAAGGATAAGGGACCTGTATAGGTCATTCTTTGCGCATTACGCCTTCTTCCAAGAGATAGCATATGGTGTGGTACCACATTTCCAACAAGCTTGGCCGAGTGCGCAGCTTGCGGACGCCATCGTGTATCCTGCGGAGTGGTCGCTGCCGGGGATGGAACGGGATTCGCGGTATGCGGACTGCCTCGTGCCCAATTACTCCCAAGGCCGAGGTCAAGGAGTTGTGACGATGAGAGATAAACTCGCACAAGCCGTAAGGCTGTATCCGGTGTACAACGTGAATGGCCGCTGGAATTTGGCGGCGTATTACGACGGGGAATGGAGGCATAGGCTGCACATATTTCCCCTGGAGGGAGCGGGGACACTACGCAACGGGGACCGATATATACCAGGATGGTCTACAATAAGCCCGCGATTTAGTTGGCCAACCTTAGAGGCGATGCAACAAGCAATGGATGGTCCGTACCTCACACAGATATCAGGGGAGCAGCGGTACGGAGACCGGACCATAGCGGGCACAGCGTCATACGAGGTCACACTGCAGAAGATTAGCCACGACGCAGTGCCACCCGACGGCAGGTTTACCCTACGTGGCAGGCCGATGTTCGCAGATTATGATCACACAGCCAGTTTGTCCCTCCTAGGGTGAGGACAGAAGGCGGGGTAGCACCTCGGGAGACGCGTGAGGGACCCGGGGGCGGGAGCGTCCTTCATCGGCAGTCCAGGGTGGTGACCCGGGGAGGTGGGTGGTGTGAAAGGGAATCGTCGGACGATGTAAGCACCCCGAAGGCGTCAGGGACAGGAGTAGTAGGCGCGATACAGGAATAGTTCACAGGTAAAACTAGTGCGGGGATTTGATGAGTCTCCACCTAACACAACTCGAAAAAATACAATCGTTTTGCAAGTTAGCACAAATCCCACCTTTCACCCATAGGCACCACCGTTGAAAATATGCCTCAATGCGCTCATCGGGCGCACCTTGCTCGTAAAGCCGACGCATATTTTCAACCATTCTTTCCACAGTTTTCCGAGCGATTCCCAAACCCGCTGGGCAAAACCAATAGCCCAAAAAATCAAAGCCCCTGGCAACTCTCCCGATGAACGTTTTATCCGGATGTGCGCGACCTGATAAGGTCAATTGAATTGGGACACAAGGGTCCTCTGGAGATTTTCACCTCCAGCCTCCGTAGAAAAGACTGTACAACAGTCCGGCTACTAACACAAATGTTAGGAATGCAAGCTCTAAATGTATTTGAAGCTGCCAGGGAAAGGCGGTTAGAAACTAGGGGGATGAAGTGGAAAGATGAACATAGTCTAAGTTACTGATTAAACTGCGTAACATAAGAAATAGCCAAAATCCCTGAAAGGCTATGACCAAAAGGTAAGTGGGTGGTTTAATGGTTGCATCCTCCATTGAACGTGAAAACACAATTCCCACCGCAGAAAAGGTAGCCATCTTAACCACCGAAGCGAACTTCAATTGACACAACAGGGTAAACTCTACAGAGTCTCATACGGTAGGTCGAACCGATGAGTAAGTCCGAGGTAACGAAGACCGAATCCTCTGGAGGGCAGAAGATGAGAGAAAAAGCGAACGTCATCTTGTAATGAGATGAATAGGGGTACCCAACGGGGATGCCTAACGGCTACAAAATTTGCCCCTGACCGAAAGGAATAGCAGACTTCTCTTGGGTCTTATACGAAAGAAAACAGTACAAGTAAAAACCCCAACGAGGACATAAGTTAGGTGTCAAATATCAATTTGATAAATGGAGTCAACGGACAACTAGCGGACTGGTCACAGGTTAACTGGAAAAAAGCCCGCAAAATTGTTAGGAATTTACGTTACAGAATCTTTCGTGCCCGAAGGCTTGGTCAATGGAAGCAACTCAGGAGGTTGCAGAAATTGCTAATCAAAAGTCGAGCCAACTTATTGCTTAGTGTCAGACAAATCACTCAGGTTAACACCGGAAAGCAAACAGCAGGTATTGATAAGGAGGTCTGCAATACACCTGCAAAGCGAGTGAAACTTGTCAAGGAATGGGCCATGCCAACAGCCAAACCCACAAGACGGGTATATATCCCGAAATCAAACGGCAAGAAACGTCCTCTGGGAATCCCAACCGTGAAGGATAGAGTCGCTCAAGCAATAATCAAGAACGCACTAGAACCCGAATGGGAATCCCAATTTGAAGTCAATTCTTATGGCTTTAGACCAGGAAGAAGTTGTCAAGATGCCATCGAGCAATGCTTTATCCACTTAAGGCGAGGTGTAAGAGGCGGACATACTTGGGTTCTAGACGCTGATATTAAGGGCTTTTTTGATAACATTGCTCATAAATCCATACTTGAAAAGATTGGCTCCTTCCCTAATGCCGAGTCAATAAAAGAATGGTTAAAAGCAGGATTTATCCACGAGGGTATATTAAACCCAACGGAAACAGGCACTCCTCAAGGTGGTGTAATCAGCCCACTATTAGCTAATATTGGGTTGCACGGGTTGGAAACATATATCAAACAAACCAACCCAAAGCTAGGCATCATCAGGTATGCAGATGACTTTGTAGTGACTGCAAAGGATAAAGAATCCTTGGAACAAGTGCTAGTCCTGATAAAGCAATGGTTATCAAATAGAGGTCTGGATATTAGTGACCAGAAGACAAGGATAGTAAACATCAAAGAGGGCTTTAACTTCTTGGGGTTCAATCTTCGCCACTATCATGGCAAGTTACTTACCAAACCTCAAAAAGAAAAGGTATTAGCTTTCTGCAAAAGGATAGGGGAAAGACTATCACAAATGAAAGCTAATACGCAAGAAGAAGTAATTAAGACCCTTAATCCCCTTCTGATCGGTTTTGCCAACTACTACAGAGGTGTGGTTAGCAAGAAAACTTTCTCATACATAGGACACCGTGTATGTATTTACCTCTATAAGTGGGGGTTGCGCCGACACCCCAACAAATCAAAAAAATGGGTTAAGAAGCGCTACTTTGGCAGCTTCAGAGGGAATAACTGGACATTTATGTGCAAAGGGACTGGTAGAACAGGGGAAGAAAGACTTTATATTCTCTATGACATCAGTAATACACCCATAGTAAGGCACATAAAGGTCAAAGGGGACGCTAGCCCTGATGACCCCTCACTCCATGAATATTGGGAAAAACGAAACACATCTAACGGGAAGAAATATTGGGCAAAAGGTTCTAAATACGAACGAGTAGCCAAACAACAAAACCAGAAATGTCCTGTGTGTGGAAGTCACCTATTCAATGGAGAAGAGATTGAAACCCATCACATAGTACCCGTGCAAAATGGTGGAACTGACGAGCCAGAAAACCTCATGCACCTACACAGAGCGTGTCACAAACAGGTACACTCAAAATCTAAGTCAAAGACTGGAAGTAAGGCTTGAGCCGTGTGATTGGAAACAGTCACGCACGGTTCTTAGGGGAGGGGCGGGAAGTGATTCCCAAACCTTACCCGATTTAACCACCCGTAACTCACTCATCACCTGGTTAGTTGCCTTGATGGCTTTGCGCAACTTCCACCGCGTGGGAGCGAGAATCACCCAGTCGTCCATATAGCGGACGTAAAAGCAGCCCAAAGCAGCCATGCGGTCATCTAAAGGCTTCAAAAACAAAGCCGCCATCAGCGGAGATAACGGACACCCCAAAGAGATCCCCTGGGTAATATCAATATATTCACCCCCATCCGAAACATAGCGACGTAGATAACCCCATAACAAACGTAAAACAGCATCATCATGGACGTATTTCCCCACAATATCCATCAAAATCCCATGATTGATGCTGGCATAATACCCCTTAACATCAGTGCGAAAGACAAAAGGATGCTCCTCAACATTAGCAGCAACCTCTCGCACTGCCCCCTTCAACCCACCATTCCCGGCTAAATGAAAACACCGTGTTGATAAGACAGGTTTCAAATGTTCGGTCAATACAATAGTCATGGCCTTTAACACCAAAGCATCTAAAGACGACCACCATTCGATTGATTTCTCCTCACCTCGAATCAAGCGCAACTCCCGAAATTGAAAATTTCCCGAAAGAATTTGCGCCTGTAGAACGGGCTTCTTCTCGTGCCACCATCGTCTGAGCTGCCAGACATCGGCATTAGGATGATAATGTTGGCGTTTTTTACATAACCATTGATAAGCAGTATCGATCGCCTCGTCGGAGGCTATTTTTTCGAGAAGAGTGGACATTGATGCAAAAGTCGTGGCCTTTGTCGCCATATATTGATGAAAGGGGTTGGGGGTTAGGGCGTGTTTTCAAACTATGGTGTAGGTTGGGTAGAACGAAGTGAAACCCAACTGGGTGTACGGAAAATGTTGGGTTTCGTTCCTCAACCCAACCTACAATTGATGCTAATTTTGGGTTTGAAAACAGACCCTAGGGGTTTGGTCAAGTGTATTCCTGATAATAAAAAAGCACGACAACCAGGAAATGCTTAGTTGGCGGACAAGAGCCTTAAAACTTAAAAGTAGTCCGAATTGTACCCATAACAACATCTGGGTTATCACTGGTTTGGTTAGGAGCAATTAACCAAATTACACCTGGTGTAATCGAAATATTATCGTTAACTTGATATTTGTAAAATGCCTCTAGATGCACTGGGGTAGCGCGATTAGGAATGGTTCTTACTAAATCATCGTCACCAAAGAGGGCTTGGAATGTAGGATCGCTAACACCGTAACGAGTAGTATAAGGTGGGACTCCGGCGATAATTCCCCCAAGTTGCCCTTTTTACCCAAATCAGGAAAAGCTAAGGTGATCCCATAACTATAAATATCTGTACTATCACCATTCTCTTCCTAGTGCAAAATCCGATGAATACCTACCTCAAATTGGTATTTGGACGCGACTAGGAGGCTTTTTACTAGTGGGTGTGGTGGCAATGGCTGTGAGTGTTGCAGCTTTGACAAGATATAAGCAAACAGTGAAGGCACCTGGAACTGTGCGTCCGATTGGAGAACAACGTATAGTTCAGACAGCAATAGCAGGAACGGTGAAACAAAATTTTGTCAGGGAAAATCAACTGGTTAACCAAGGTGAATCTTTAGCAATTCTTGATGACACCCAATTACAAACTAAAAAAAGTCAACTACAAGGAAATATTCAATGCATATCCAACTAACAATACTAATACAGAGTCTTGACCAGGATATACAACTTTTGATTTTAAACTGAGAGTCCCTTTGAGTAATACATTTGTCGTGACTGGGAGTTTAGATAATATCTTTAACCAGAGATATCAATTATTTTCTGGTTTTCCTGATGATGGTAGAGTTTTTCAGGTAGGTTTGAATTAAGTAATAAGTAATAAGTAATAAGTTTGTTTTTGTGACCGGGATTCAAACCCCGTCCCAAAAACATTCTGCCTCAAAAGACAGGGCTTTATACCCCAATATTTCGGTAAATGCTAAATTTTAGGTAATATGGTTAGAGGAAGCATCAATAAATACGATGCTTTACTAACAACTAGTAAATTAAAATCCCAAATACCATGAGTGAATTTAATCCTTGGGTAACACCATTAAATCGTACCGTCACCGAACCTTTATCAACAGGAGGATATATAGAATATGAAGAATTTGATACCAGTTGTGACGTTTTATCATCACTGACTTACACATTATTTCAACAAAATTGGCAACAAGTAGGGGTAGGACATATTGTTCAAGGTGGTGTATTGGAATTAGAATTTAATGCTGCACCTAAAATTTGTATTTTATATGATGGATATCTTACTGTAGTCACGGAAGGTTGGCATCTTCACCTATGTATTGAAGCAAATTTAGGCGGTCCCCATTGTAGAACACCACTGGAATTAAGACAACAACGTCAAGTAAGCCGTGCGGCTTTTTATCGACGCTTTAATGCAGAAGGGAAACCTAGAAGTTGGGGGATTGATTTATGGAATGGTGCGGGGGAAAATTTGATGACCATCTTTTTACCTAATCCCTATGTAGAAGGAGAAAATTTATTACCAGAAGGGAAACCTAACCTGAGTAAATTAGCTTTGTACCAAGAATTGCGAGAGATTTATGTGTTAGGTGAAAAACCAATACCTTTCGATAAAAATCCCTTAAAACATCCCTATATATCCGTTTGTACTTCTACCCGTTGTCTTCCTTCCCAAAACTGGAAACCAACTTTTGAAGCAATAAAGGCAGGAGTTGAAAAAGCAGGCTTGGATATCGAAGTGAGAACTTCTGGCTGTTTAGAAGTTTGTAGACTTGGTCCAGTAGTATTCTATTCAGAAGATAGAACTTGGTATACCCGCGCTAATCCCCAGGTTGCGGAAACTATTGTTAATCAACATTTAGTAAAAGGGGAGAAAGTAACCACAAATTTATATCCACCAGAGTCAAAGTAATTTTAGATTTTGGATTTTGGATTTTGGATTGATATCACATCAAAATTTTATTGCTTTGTATAATTCAGGAGTTAATAGTCATAGAAAATTAGCTACAGTATTTAATCCGGTGGTCTTTTTTTCAAGGTTACTAATGAAAATTAAATTTCACCAACCAGTAAAATTGTTCGTTTTCTTGACTCAGTTAGTACTGGTTGCTATTTTTGCGATCGCCTGTAATAATCAAACAATTTCTTCCCCTAAAAAACAAGATAATAGACAAAAAATATGTACCCAAAATTATAATCCCAATACTGACTACTTCCCTGAAAAAATTACTGTAGATTATGCTATCGGTTTTAATGTAGAATACCGCAAAAATTATAAAATAGTTACAGTTAAAAATCCTTGGCGTAATGCCAAAAAAGGGTTTCAATATATTTTAGTCCAATGTGGCACACCAGCACCAGAAGGCTTTACATCTAGTCAAATTGTCACCGTACCAATAAATTCTCTCGTTTCCCTTTCTATCACTCATTTACCCCATCTAGCCAAGTTGGGAGTAGTAGATAAACTTACTGGTGTTAGCGACACAAAAAGAGTTAATACTTCAGAAGTAGTGGATAAAATTAAAGCGGGTAAAGTAGCGGAAGTTGGTAGTAATCATAATCTCAATATAGAAAAAATTTTAGAATTAAATCCAGATTTAGTGATGACTTATGGGGTGGGTAATCCCCAACTGGATAGTCATCCTAAACTATTAGAAGCAGGTTTAAAAGTGGGGATTAATGCTGAATATATGGAAACATCTCCCCTAGGACGTGCAGAATGGTTAAAGTTTACAGCTTTGTTTTTGAATCAAGAAAATATTGCTCAAAAAAGCTTTAGTAAAATAGCTAAAAAATATGAAAATATTGCTTCTAAAACTAAGTCGAGCAAAAATTTACCCACAGTTTTTACAGGATTTAACTTTAAAGGTAATTGGTATATCCCAGGTTGTCAAAGTTATGTCGCAAAATATTTAAATGACGCAGGAACAAACCATATTTGTGTAGGTAATTACTCTGGTAGTACTCCTTTGTCTTTTGAAGATGTTTTTCAACGAGCCGTAAACTCAGACTATTGGCTTAATGTTAGTCAATCTTGGAGAAAAATCACAGATATTATTGCTGAAGATAATCGCTATGGTAATTTTGTTGCGGTAAAAAAAGGTAATGTTTATAATAATACTGCTCGTGTGAATCAGAATGGTGGTAACGATTATTGGGAAAGTGGAACTAGTAACCCTGATGTAGTTTTATCTGATTTAATTAAAATTTTCCATCCAGAAATTTTACCTAATCATCAACTAGTTTATTATCAGCGATTAGAGTAATTATTTATATGAATTCATCTGAGGTATTAAATACTGCTTATCTTAGCTATAAATAAGCTTAAAAAATTATGACCTATTCTGCCAAAATTTTAGAACCATGATGTTTTAAGTATTTCATATGTCCCTAATCAAGCATAAACCTAACAAACTTATTAAAAGTAAAAATCGCCATATTTTAGAGATAAATTATCTATTATTTTTGATTTTACTTATAGGCTTAATATTCTTCTTTTTCACAGATATAGCATTAGGTCCCGTCCATATTCCCATTCAAAAAGTTATTAGCATTTTATTAGGACAAGAAACAACAAAAGCAGCTTGGACGACTATTATTTGGAAATTCCGCTTACCCAAAGCCATAACCGCAACCCTTGCTGGTGCTGCTTTAGGAACAAGTGGACTGCAAATGCAAACCCTATTTAGGAACCCTGTAGCCGGACCATTTATATTAGGAATTAGCTCTGGTGCTTCCTTAGGAGTAGCATTAGCAATATTAGCAGTTAGCATTACTGGTGTAACTGAATTACTGCAAAAATTAGAAATAATTAGTGATTTTAGTTTAATCGTAGCAGCAAGTTTAGGAGCAGCATTAGTACTGGGGTTAGTGTTAATAGTTTCCCGTCGCGTCCAAGATACAATGACACTGCTAATTTTAGGACTATTATTTGGTTATGCCACAGGTGCTATTGTTAGTATTTTGCTCAACTTTAGTGAAAGTCAACAAATCCAATCATACTTGCAATGGACAGTTGGTAGTTTTTCGGCTGTCACATGGCGACAAATGTTAGTTTTAGCACCCATAGTACTGTTAGCTTTGTTAGTGTCGGTAATGCTATCAAAATCCTTAAATACACTCCTGCTCGGTGAAAATTACGCTCGCAGTTTGGGTTTATCAGTACAACAAGCAAGATTTTGGATTATTACCAGTGCCTCTATTTTATCAGGGGCAATTACCGTTTTTTGCGGACCGATCGCTTTTTTAGGTGTGGCAGTACCCCATCTATGCCGCAGTTT
>JASJCJ010000181.1 GCA_030066045.1 Calothrix sp. MO_167.B12 | reverse complement strand
AAAAACCTTGCATTGACGAGCGACCCCGCGACGACGACAGTCGCTCTGGGTAGCGCGAGTCGTGCTCATTTTTTTTGGTAAAAAGAATAGAAAAAATCAGGGATGAAACTGTTGCCTGTTGCCTGTTGCCTGTTGCCTGTTGCCTGTTGCCTACCCTCACCCAAAGACTTTTTCAGCAAGCCCTAACTACAGGCGACAATAGCTAGTTTTATATTGTCACCCATAGATAATTAATTCCTCACAGTACATCCCTTCCTAAATAGGGCTGTAAAACCTCCGGAATCCGTACCGTTCCATCTGGTTGTTGGTAATTTTCCAAAACTGCTGCCATCGTCCTGCCTACGGCTAAACCAGAGCCGTTGAGGGTATGTATAAACTGGGTTCCTTTCTTACCTTTTTCCTTAAAACGGATATTACCCCGGCGAGCCTGAAAATCTGCACAGTTGGAACAGCTAGAAATTTCCCGATATTTACCAGAAGAAGGCAACCAAACTTCCAAGTCGTAGGTTTTCGTTGCTGAAAATCCTAAATCCCCTGTACATAATTCAATCACCCGATAAGGCAACTGTAATGCCTGTAAAATTGCCTCTGCATTACCCACCATTTTTTCCAATTCCTCAAAGGAGGTATGGGGATGGACGAATTTTACCAATTCTACTTTATTGAACTGGTGCAGACGAATTAAACCCCGCATATCCCGTCCATAGCTTCCGGCTTCTCGACGGAAACAAGGGGTGTAAGCACAGTGGTAAATGGGCAGTTCTTCCCCACTCAAAATTTCACCACGGTAGAGGTTAGTAACGGGTACTTCGGCGGTGGGAGATAACCATAAGTCATCTTCAGGGCACTTAAAGCTTTCTTCAGCAAATTTGGGTAGTTGCCCAGTGGCTGTCAAAGACTCCGTATTGATTAACACTGGTGGCATGACTTCCACATAACCCGCAGCAATTTGGCGGGTGAGCATAAATTGAATCAGTGCCCTCTCCAATGCAGCTCCAGCTCCAATCAGGGCCACAAAACGGCTTTGGGCAATTTTCACCGCCCTTTCTGTATTCAAGATCCCCAATTTCTCACCAATTTCCCAATGGGGGAGAATATCGGGGTTTTGGGGAATATACTCATCACCCCAACGCCGCACTTCTACGTTTTCTTCCTCACTTTTACCCAGGGGTGTGGATTCACTGGGTAAGTTGGGGAGTGCCATTACCAAGGTGTCAATTTGGGTAATAATCTCTTTCTCTTGAGTTTCTATTGCCCCAATCTCCGCTTTCACAGAACCACCATCTGATCGCAAAGCCATGATTTCTGGACCCTTGGGATCGCAACCAGATTTGATTTTTTCTGGTATGAGCTTGGCAATTTCATTGCTACGTGCTTGGAGTTGAGTCCGTTGGGCTTCCAGTTCCCGTTGCTTTTGATTCAACTCCAATAGGGGCTGAATGTCGTAGCTATTACCGCGACTATTCAAGCTCTCCTGAACTAATTGGGGGTTTTCCCTTATTTGCTTAATATCCAGCACAGATTTTTTTGTGTAGTTGCCTAGAATCTTCCTGCCAACATTTCAGCATATAACGATTTTGCCTTGCCATTGCATCAACCACCAACTTATTACCGTTATTTAACATGGGTTAAATCTGGCAAATTCTTTGGATTTGAAATACTTATGGATTTTGTAACTGACTGTGAGGAGTTGATACTACATCAATGTTTCATCAGTAGAGATTTTGGGAGAAGGTAGTAAATATGCCAGAGTAGTAGCTAAACCACAGAAATATAACTTCTGGTATTCTTGAGTGCGATCGCTAGCAAGATGAAAAGCGCATAATCCAATCATAATGCCGCTAAAAATCATCTTAGTGCCCAGGTTGATAGCATTTCTCGCGCTCATATTCTACTCCTCAATATTTCACATACCTTTGGCAAGTTTTTCTCAAAAACCTATGTATTACTATTCACACGGTATGTTGCTCATTTCGGAAAGAAATTGAAAGATTATTTTTATTTGTTCACATAAAAAACTACTGTAGAAAAGAACACTAAGAGTACTCAATCTGGTAACTGACGGCTGTTAAAAACTTATCCAGACTTCTCAGGTTTATGAATACTATTTAATAGCCATAGTGAACCGACAACCCCTGCAAAGTGGGCTGTAACCGCATTGATATTTGCCTGTACTACTACTACATCTATTGGCTGAACCAATCTACTAAGTTGTTCTGAGGAAACTCCCACAACACCTTGGGGAACGCTCCATGCTTTTAACAACAGAGAACCACTAATTGCTTGCGCTCCAAGTAAGGTTAACAGCATTCCCACTAAATTCACTATTAATCCCAAGCGTAATACTTGAACTGCCTGCATCTTCCTGGGACGATTCTGAGGATTTGAGGATACCAGTTGTTTACCAATTTTGGTATAACGGAAAGCCAAAAAAATGCCCCCTCCCAGGGTCAGTAGTCCCAAAGCCGCAAAAAATATACCTAAACCCGTTCCTGGATTACTTGCTTGGCTACCAATCCTGAACGCTAAAAAAAGTGCACCAGCAACAACACCCAACACTAACTGCGTCCAAAAACTAATCCAACCTACAAGGCGAAATGCTTTGGCAATAACCCAGCGCGGAGACGAAGATTGGGTGTCGGATCTATCTGTCATACTGATTACTAATACCTTAGCTGCTCGATAAATTTGATCAATTTATCACCACACTTATCAGATTATCTTGGAGAGCCACAAGAAAACAATCATTATTTTGCCTCCAGCTTCAGATGCCCCCTTCAACCGGATGACGCGCTTAAGCGGGGACACACCGGACGCGGAGCGCTCCGTGTCCGGTGCCCCGTGTCCGGGGCGATAAGCCCCAAGGGTCCTCCTCCCCCATCAAAATCTATGATTTGATGGCTCCCAATTGGTGGGCACCTCAAGCCCCCACCACATCGGTGGAGGAGTGCGTCTCCCCCTCTCCGCGTCTCCGCGTCTCCGCGTCTCCGCGTCTCCGCGTCTCCGCGTCTCTTCTTGACGGCTGTGTTGGCGTAGACTGCCCTGATAGCTTCATTTTTGCCATCACCTCAGCCCAACGGCAATTGAGTCTTGTCAATCCTAGTACTGATATAATTACTGAGAAAGAAAGTCTTTATTAAGCTTTGCAGAAAAAATTAATATTACCTTTAACATTTCGTTAACGGCATCTTCGGCTTTTTTCATTTTTCAGTTGTTTGGCATCACTTGACACCAGCACAGCAGTAATGTTACTGTCCAAACGCTCCTCATTACATTACATAACATTTGAGTGGAGGCATATACTTTTTTGCGTCCCTGAATTCCGTAGGAACTTCCATTATTTACCAATATGGAAGTCTGTTTTATGTCTGTGCCTTGGCATTTTTGCTCAAGTAGCACCATTTACTTACTCGTCAGGGTGTAGCACTATATACTTACTATAAGTTTTATAGGCTTAACACCAATAGATTAATTCTAGCTATTCATCAACTATGAAACTAGAGGATATAATTCAATTCTTTGAGAATCCTCCGCCAACTTACCTCTGTCAGGAGCTAGCAGTGTGCTACATATTATGTGTTTTGATACACGGCGAATCCTATGGCACTGAGTTGATTCAAAAACTGGAAT
Source organism: Calothrix sp. MO_167.B12 (assembly GCA_030066045.1). GTDB lineage: Bacteria > Cyanobacteriota > Cyanobacteriia > Cyanobacteriales > Nostocaceae > Calothrix_A. Next base: position 17,068 of record JASJCJ010000181.1, on the reverse strand, counting down.
CTGAATATCCCACCTATCGTCTTTCAGATACTGTGCTTTACAGCGCGATCAAATTTTTGGAAGAGGAGGGGGCAGTTACTGGGTATTGGAAAAAACTCGAAGGACGGGGTCGTCCACGACGTATGTATCAAATTTCCTCAGAGTGGCAAACTACGGCGGAGAACTTGTCTAATTTGTGGCAACAATATATCAATAGGAGGGTAAATTAGCGAATAATTGATTATGAACAAATCTCCTCCATTTACAAAATAAGAATCCGCTATGGGTACTGTTGTTCTGCCATCTACTTTGCTACTCACCTTGTTGCTAGCCATTGGTTTATTCTTTTTTATTCGTGCTTCTACCAAGGAGCGTTTACAAAGCCGAGACTTTGTAGGCGAGCAAGACGAAACCACTCTCATGAATCAGTTGCAGGAATATTTTCAAGTACGGTCCTACCGAGTGGCAGCGGTAGACCAAGAAGAAAATCAAGTGACTTTTGAAGGCTTTGTTCAACCTAGTTGGTTTTTAGCCATCTTTTTGAGCATTTTGACTGCCATTGGCTTGCTTTGTCTTTCCCTGGTTTTGTCGTTGCTTTTTCCTAGTCTGTTGCAACTATTTTTGGGAATAATCGTCCTATCCCCTGTGAGTGGTATTTTTTATTGGAAAAAAGCTGGAAAGCTAGAGAAGGTATTGCTGAAGTTGTCTCCTAATACCAATCAATCAGAATCCAGCAAAATTACTGTAATAGCCCACAGAGATGAACTCATTGCATTACAGAGGGCATTACAGTTAAAGCAAATATAGTAAGTAATTGTAATTTTTTACTTATTGATCGCAGAGTGATAAGATGCTTGATGGGCAAATAAAGCTCTTTGCTAAAACAATTATTTGCTATAAAAAGAAGACCCAACAGCTGACAACTAGCAAGGGTCTTCTAAAGCTCTAATTTACTTCTAAGGTCTGTTTCTTTTTTTGCCTTCACCCGCCCATAATACGGCTATAGCTACCAATGGACGCAACAGCGGCTTCGGTACAGGGTAGATGCCTAAGCAAACCACGGAAAATCAGGATTTTATCCTGTGTATCCTATAGCTCAAGGCTCCTTTACGAGAAGCCGCCTCTAGCGTGTATAGGTATCAGCAAAGCGTCACGAAGTGCGGGCTTTAGGGGCTTGGAAACACGCCCTAGGGCTGTTATGGGGAGGGAATTAGGGATGGGAGAAGCAGGGATACTTACCTTGTGAATCACCCAATTTAGAAGAGCGACACACATAACCCAAAATAGTGGCAAAATATTTAGCCACTAATTTAGCCACAAATTACATTGTGTTCGCACCCTTATGCTAAAATAGCAACCGTATTTTGAATCAAGGGAGACAATTGCCTCTCCCAATCCCTAAAAATTAACCGAACCAATATACAGTCAACTAGTATCAATTCCGCTTTGACAGGGTTCTATTGTCAAAGTAAAAAGAACCCCAACTAAATGGCAAATTAGCTACAAAATAAAAAAAAGGTTAATTTTTGAATAAACTGAGCGATTTTGCCAGTTAATACATTGTCAAAGGCTAGACTTAATATTTAAGATCGCCATGTATATTGTTTCAGCGGCCATTCAGAACCAGGGCATCTGGCACTGAGGCAGGTTCTAGTGTTCTGAGGCTGGGAAACAAGAAATGGTTCTCTTCTACATATTGGGCTCCAAAAAGACCTTTTTCTGCCCAAAAGTAACGATCCGTAGTGTGTTCGTTCCGTTTTACTAGTAGCAATGCAGGTGGCAATATACCCTCAGCTTGAATAAATTTTCTCGCTGCTGTCACAGGTTTGTCTTCACCACTTTCAATGCTATATTGAGCTACGTGCTCCAAGATTCGCCGTCCTTCTTGGCGGCGACGGCTTTTCCGCTTCCGTCTCCTTGCCAATCTATTGTCCTCCTCTTGAAAACTACATATTGTAGTTTTAGCTACAAAATCCGTGGATATTATAAAAGTTTTAGCCAAAAAAATCAATAGCTGTTTAAGCTTTTGATACATCTAAAAAAGATGGTGAGTTGAACAGGTAGGGACAAAGTAATGTGGATATTACTTGTAGACTTTGGGTAATTTTTATGAAATTCGTGAAATAAAAACTACTTGTAGTTGCGGAACTTTTCTTTAGTACTATAGTTATTGAGTGAGCAATAGCACTGCCAATGTTAATTTCTGCCAGTTCTGAGTTTATTGCTCTTTGTCGAGAACAGATGGCTTTGTTGGGTCAAGGGTTAGGAGCTTCTTTAAGCGTTGTGTATTTAACGCAAGAATTGGCAGAAGCACCAACTAATGAGCCACAGTTGATGCCAATTGTGATTTATCCAGAAACAGCCACCTTAAGACAAGGGTTTAATCCTTTGGGATTGCCTCAGTTAAGGCAAAATTTATTAAGCCCAGGAACTTTGCAGGAGTCGTTAGAAGAATCTGAGTTGCCCCCTCAAACCAAACAATACTCACATACAGAATCTGTGCTGAATGAGGATCAAATTGTTTTACCTTTAATTAGTGAAGGGTTGATGATGGGGTTGTTAGTGACTGCGAGGAGCGATCGCCCCTGGAATGAGCAAGAACGCTGCGAAGTTGAACGTATTGCTCAAACCCTGGCGATCGCTTGTCTTTTGGATCGGCGGCGGATGTGGTTACAGCAACAGTTACACCAGCAACAAATTCTGCAAGAACAACAGCAGGATTTACTTGATAATTTATTGCACCAATTTCGCAATCCGCTGACAGCACTGCGTACCTTTGGTAAGTTATTAATGAAGCGATTGCGTCCAGGGGATGCCAATAGTGATGTGGCGGCAAGTATTGTCAGAGAAAGCGATCGCCTACAAGAATTATTGCAAAAGTTTGATGAAGTAATTGACCTGACACCAGAAGATTTAGCCCATCTCAAGCTACCAGAAAAGAACGAGGTGCTTGTAGAAGCAACTGTCCAAAACCAGACACAATTACCACTACTATTACCAGGAGTAGGAGAGGAAGAAACTGATTGTAATTTACTAGAGATATTAGAGCCTTTGTTGTTATCAGCTCGGGCAATAGCACAGGATCGAAATCTTCAATTAATTACAGAAATACGTCCGAATTTAGCCCCGGTTCGAGTCAATCAAAAAGCATTAATAGAAGTTTTAAATAACATTATTGATAATGCTTTGAAATATACTCCCAGTGGTGGCAAGATTATAATTCAGACTGGACAAAAACAAGCTAATTTTCAGGGTATAGCAATTAGCGATACTGGACCGGGAATTCCCACTGAAGATTTAGAGCATATTGGCGAACGATATTATCGGGGGGTTCAGGCTCAAACTGCAATTCCAGGGACAGGCTTAGGTTTAGCGATCGCCAAACAATTGATCGAGCAAATGCAGGGTAAAATGGAAGTTTTTAGCCCTGCTCTGGATTCCGCGATCGCATCATCATCAACCCCAGGAACTACATTTGTAATTTGGTTACCTCAGAAGAGGAGGGAAGGAGGGAAGGAGTGATGGAGTGATGGAGTGTAGACACGAAGTGGCTTCTCGTAGAGTAGGAGTGAAAGAATTAAACCATCAACCATCAACTAACAACCATCAACTAACAACCAACAACTAACAACTACCGCAGGGAAATCTGCAAATTTTGTCCGATGGTCATTTGTAAGTCGGTGTTGGGGTCGATGGCGATTAAATCAACTTTCTTTCTACCAAAGAATAAACCTACTAAAGCTCCAATACCAGCACCACCAAGAACTTCCTCCGTAGCGATCGCGCGATCGCCGGTAACTGCGGATACGGCTGCGGCTGCACCAGCACCAAAGGCTGCATTCCTGATAATTGCACTAGTACTAGTTCCTTTTTTGATGGTTTCTGTGTTGGTAATTACCTCAGAAGTTGCATTGATTTGATATTCCTGTCCGGTGGTTAATACTAGTTTTTCAGCAACAAACTGAGAGCCACCTTGGTCTTTGACTGGTTTGATTTCTCCCACAACTTGGCTACCTGCAGGAATTAACACATCCCCTTGGTCTGTAATCACATTCTGAGATACAGTCAGGGTTAAAGGAGCAGTTTCATCTTTTGTGACTAGAATCTTTTCCGCTTTGTCATATTTGACAGGGATGGCAGTTCCTTCAGGAATAATAACTGATAAGGGTTGAGATGGGGTAGTATCAGTAAGAGCAACAATGTAGGGAGAGTTAATGGCTGATACTTGATTATTACTGACTAATGCTTGATAAATAAAAGCTGCCACATCTGCCCTAGTTGCTGTTCTGGTGGGATTGAGAAACTTAACATTGGGATAGTTAACCACAATTTGCTTCTCTGTTGCAGCGGCAATGGGAGCGCGAGCATAACCAGCAATTCCAAAAGCATCATTATAATATTGCAGGGTATCTTCAGCATTATTGCTCGCGGTGTAGTCCAAACCATTGGCAAGGGCAACTAACACCTGTTGCCGGGGAATATTTTCATTGGGACGAAAAACATTACCTGGGTATCCTGCTAAGAAACCCGTAGTATATGCTTCTCTAATCGCGCTATATGCCCAGTAACTACTAGAGACATCTACAAAAGAAATTGCTTGACGCTCTTGAGATTTTTGGAAAGCCTTACGAACCATAGCAGCAAATTGTGCCCTGGTAACTGCCTCTTCCGGACGAAAACTACCATCAGGAAATCCAGCAATGATACCCCGTCGAGATAATTCTTGAATAAATTCTGCTGCCCAATAATTAGATTGAACATCGTTAAAAGTTGTTTGAGCGAATGAAGGGGTAGGGTTCATTAAGGGAGCAATGGTACCTACTGCCACGCCCATAGCCATGAAGCTAGCAAATCCAGAGTAGATTTTTTTAGTCATCAACATTGACTTAATTCCTCTTGATAAATTATATTATTTTTTTGTTAATTTATTGGACTTTGATGGTAACAAAAAGTTTCCCAAACTATACAAGTAGCTTTATTTTTATCTACCATGAATACAGTTAATCTATTATGTTGTGAGGCATCATTTAATCAGTCAATCTTCCTATTTAATTCCAGACGCAAAATTAGAAAAATAGTTGCAGAGCAATACGAAAATATTCTGATTATTAATAATATGTAGTGTGAGAATATTCTTGTTGCTTATCAGTAGATACTCTCAGGAATCTAGAAACGAAAATAGTATCTTTTTACATTAAAATGAGAAACTGGGAAAACAAGGCTATAGAATTAAATAAGTGTAAAGCCTAGGGCGTGTTTTCAAAGTAGCCGTCACCCTAGAAGGGTGCGGCTATACGTACAAAGTCCCTTCGGGTTACGCGCTCCGCGCACGCTATGCGAGCGCCAGTTGCCTGGGTCGGGAAACCCTCCCGCAGCACTGGACTCACCGCCTACGCGGACTAGGTCAAATCAAGGCTTTGAGCCTGCGTAGGCAGGCTTTGATCGTGTAGCCCCAGGCTAAGAGGTGAGGGCTTTTGGGGTTTGAAAACACGCCCTACGGCATAGCGACCCTAAGAAGATATTTGTCAAGTATCGCTCATAACCCGGAAGGGGAATTTTCAAGGTGTATTTAGGGGGATCTCAGATATCTTGGGTACGTAATATGACTTTTTAAACAACCTACTAGAGCGCGACTCCTGGGTAGGAGACACAGTCATGACTGCGGGGAAGTGAGGGACTTATATAGTGCTACGCGCTAGGGAACCGGAACCTGTTAACAGAAAACAGCAGTCTGTCAAAGGGTTTCATTGTTGAGAAATGTCCGCGCCCCGTCAGGCTTAGTGCTATATTATTTTCACTTAATTATTTATAATTCTTGCTTGACTCACCCCAACTCTCTCTTACCCTCTCCTTAATAAGGAGAAGGTAAACTAGGCGAGTGAGGTTTTATAAGTATTCATCCACACATAATATTCAACCCAGGTGATAAAATTGGTAACTGGTAATTGGTAACTGATAACTGATAACTGTTAATGAATTTGGGGCTCCTGAAACAGAAACCCCAATGGTATTTATAACTGATAAAGTCAATTTTCCAACAGATTTATGTAGTGGAATAAAATGAGCGAACCTCGAAGTCAGAGCTTGCGCTATTGCAAAACAGAAAAATAGTCTAATTTATCTATTGGGAATTACAAAATCAGAGCGTAGACTCACATCTAAATCACCTTTGTTAGGCTCAATCATCAACACTGTTACTCTCTGTCTTCTCAGCACTGCACTTGCGGCTGCACCTAAACCACCACCAGTTATAATTTCCCAAAAATTAACCTTGTTGTCACCTGTAAGCAATGAAATTAAAACTGAAGCAACTGTACCGACTGCTGCACCTTCTAAAATTTTGCGAGTACCAGCACCTTTGCGAATAGTTTCCTTTCTAGTAATAATATTCGATACAGCATCTATACTCTGCCGTCTACCATCAGGAAATATCAGTTCACTTGCTACAAATTGAGAGCCTTCTTCTCCATTAAGAGTTGCTGGTTCTAATTTTCCTTTCATCTTACTATTAGCAGGGATTAATACCTGTCCATTGTTATCAATAATGTTATTGGGTATCTCCAATTCAATTGATTTTGTTTCTTTGGGAGTAACAATAATTTTATCTTTTGGATATTTGGTAGGTATTACCGCACCCCTACTAATAGCAATTCTTCTAAACTGGCTAGGAAACATTTGTGCAGTTGCAGGGGAGGGAAGCAATATAGGGACAATGGCACCAGTTGAAATAGCCATTGCCATCAGAGCAGCAGTTCCAGATTTACAACGATGCCAGGGAATCATAACAGCAGTCCTTATTATATTTGTATGATGTGTGTGTGTAATGAGTGACGGTGTTTTTTGAATATTGTTTCTGATGTATTTCATCTATAGATGGGTATATTATGAAGCGTAAAGCATTACAATCATCTATAGTAGTTTCGTTTTTACTCAGTATTTATTATAGATTGCATATATATAATCAGCTGTTATGGATGAGCGTGAAGACGCACAATTAATCAAATTGTTCGCAAATCGATTACCCTTGAAAGAGGTGATGGGGTGATGAAGTGATGAGATGATGGGGTAATGAGATGATGGGGTAATGAAGTAATGAGATGATGAAGTGATGAGGTGATTGGGTTATGGGAAAAATTTGTCTCCTTTTCTCCCACACTTCACCTATTTTTTGACGCTCTCCTTACTTCTAGTAAGGAGATTTACAACCTATCCCTTGCGGGATGTTGTCCAGATTGTTTTCACCCTTCGGGTTACGCGCTCCGCGCACGCTATGCGAGCGTCAGTTTGCTTATGCCGGGAAACCCGTCCACCGCAACTGACTCACAAGTTCCCAGGCTCACCCCGTTTGCCTCAAAGGGGCGGAGTGATATTTCCACAAAACCCTGCCAATTCAGGTGTTGGGCGTATACTTCCCGAGAGTCTCCCGGTAGGTTTTAACGTCTTGTACTAAAACATTGATTTAATCACTTTTATGGTTGTTAAAACAACCGTTGGTGCTACATCTCCTGCCATATGGACATATGTGAGTAACCTCCTCACTCACATACTCAGGAGTTTTGCGCCTATCGTGTAACCCGATAACTTCTTAGATGTCGAGTTGCCGATATTAATTTTAGCCATCTATGCTGGATTTCAGTTAAACTAAATCGAGAGTCAATTGTTATCAATATTACCGAGCATTCACAAAATACTTGGCGAAAGATGATTCCAATTGCAACTACCTCTTTTTCTGGATCGGATTTTATCACCAAATCCCATGCTGTTACCTATTCTAAGTTACTTTTTCTTCATTATGTTTTGACCTATTTCCTTTTGCAAAACTCCTGTTCTCAGTTTGGAGGCAGGTTCATAAATAGTAATATCAGCAATGAGTACAAAAAAAGACCAACAAATCTTGATTAATGATAGTCATATTGAAGATAACTATAATTTATCAATGGTACAAGAAAATAATCACAACCATCTATTGATCGTTGAGGATGATCGAGGAAGAAAAGAATTTAACCTCATACACCCCATATATACCATTGGTAGGGACAAACATAGTGATATCCGCCTCATATCTCAGTTTGTATCTCGCCGTCATGCAACATTAGTCAGGTTGGCAAGTCAAGAGGACCCCCAGAATTATTATTATCGGATTGTTGATGGCGATGGGAAGGGTAAAACTAGTGCCAATGGTTTGATGATTAATGGACGAAAGATGTCAACTCACGATTTGCAAAATGAAGATGAAGTTGTCTTTGGTCCTCAGGTTCGAGCGATTTATTACTTACTGCAAAAAGATCCTGACTCGATAACCCATACTGATTCTAGTGAATATGACATTACTCTAATTAATCCCGGTATGACTGAGGATTTTGAAGATTAAATTGTATCTGGGTCAATATTTAACTCTCGCAACTTAGCAGCCAATTTTTCTGCTCGTTCTTGAGCAACTTCTTTTTGCTGACGCTCATATTCTGCGATTTCTTCTGGTGTGGGAACTAACTCATCTGACGATGTAAAAAATCGCAACAATCCTTCATGAATGCCCAGATACAGCTCTAACTGTCTACTCCATAAATGCCCTTGCTCGTTGGGTTCTAAAGGCTGATATTTACCATCTACTAAATGAAACCCAGCAAATTCTAGGGTATAGGGATCGAACCAAAAATAATCCGGAGTGCGGAAGGTATCTTGATAAAGTTTTTTCTTTAACTCTCTATCGGTATTGGCGGTTGATTCGGAAAGAATTTCCAAAATTACGTGGGGATATTTACCATCTTCTTCCCAAACAACCCAACTTTTACGAAGTTTGCGTTCTGTATCTAGCACTACAAAAAAGTCTGGTCCCCGGAAGTCTTCAGTTTTACGTTTTTTCTGACTATAATAAATCGTTAAGTTTCCAGCAGCGTAGAAGTCGTTTCTGTCTCGCCACAACCATTCTAGGCATTTGAACAGGAGAATAATTTGTCTCAGATGCAGTTCGGTTTCCAAAGGAGGTTCATCACTATATAAATCACCTGGAGGAAAGATAACATCTTCTGTTATGTCTTGGAGAGTGTCTAATTCTTTGGCTATGGACATGGCTGTGGATAAGACTGTTATCTGCTATGGGTTTATTGTAACGCCCTCATGATAGAGTGTTCAGCATATAGTCCATCATTCAATTTACACTTTGTAACTGGGCAGGATTAACAATTTTTTGCCCCAAGTTGTCGAATTTAACCGCCAGAGAAATTTTATTCCCCCCGCCAAAAATATGAGTGATTTCACCTACGCCAAAAGTATTGTGTAATACTTTACCTCCGACCTGCCAATTCTGGCTATCTACCTGATGATATTTGTTAGATTGAGTTGGTCCCCTGCCATTACCCTTACTATGATTTTTACGGCGATTGAACTGGGTTGCTAATAATTCCTCTGGTAATTCGTCAAAAAATTGCGATCGCATGGCGGGTTCTCTGTAGCCATATAAGCGGCGTTCCCGGGCATGGGAAAGGTACAATCTTTCTTGGGCACGGGTAATACCTACGTAACATAGGCGACGTTCTTCTTCTAAGGCGACGGGGTCATTTATGGAGCGGTAATTGGGAAATAGTCCCTGCTCTAACCCCACAACGCAAACTACGGGAAATTCTAAACCTTTGGATGCGTGTAACGTCATTAAGGAAACTGCTGCATCCCCTTCTTTTAAGTTATCTAAGTCGGAGCTGAGGGCGGTACTAGCCAGGAAATTTTGTAAGTTGACCTCTTCGTTCTCTTCTTCAAATTGCAATACGGCGTTAAATAGTTCCTGGACGTTCTGCAAGCGGTTTTCTGCTTCATCTGTGCCCTGTTTTTTTAAATCCTCAACGTAGCCGGATACTTCTAGGACATCCTGTACCAATTGGCTTACGGGTAGGTTAGTTATTTCCTCTCGCCAATTAGCAATCATTTGCACAAAACCCTTAACAGATTTCGCCGCCCGCCCAGCTAATGTATTAACTGATGTGTCATCACTCAGTATTTCCCACAGGGGCATACCTAATTCCTGGGAAGCATTGACCAAATTATCAATGGTGGTTTTGCCGATTCCGCGACGGGGAGTGTTAATCACCCGTAATAAGCTTACCGTATCCGATGGGTTAGCGATCGCTCTTAAATAGGCTAATACATCTTTAATTTCCTTGCGATCGTAAAATTTCAAACCACCAACTATCGTATAGGGAATGTCCCAGCGCACTAAAATATCTTCAAAGGGGCGAGATTGGGCGTTAGTTCGATAAAGAATGGCAAAGCTACCCCAATTTAATTCTGGGTTTTGATTCTCCAGGGTGCGAATTTGATTCATAATAAACTGGGCTTCGGCAACTTCATCATCGGCTCTATGGCAATAAATCAGTTCCCCGGCTCCCCTAGTGGCTTTAAGTACCTTATCAATCCTTTGGGTATTGTTTTCAATTAGCTCATTCGCCGCTTGAAGAATGTTTTCACAGGAGCGATAATTTTCTTCTAGCTTGACCATAGTGTGGGTATCTTCATCTTCCAACCCATCGCCAAAGTCTTGCTGAAATTCTAACAAGATGGTAAAATCTGCCATCCTAAAGGAGTAAATTGATTGATCTGCGTCTCCTACCACAAAAACTGAACGCCCCTGCCAATCCCAATTACTCTTTTTCCTTTCTCCATTCGTCACCAACTGGTGAATTAATTCATACTGGGTGCGGTTGGTATCTTGATATTCATCTACCAGGATATGGCGAAACTTATGATGCCAATAGCCCAATACCTGCTCATTTTGTTGGAAAAGTCTGGTGGGTAATAATATGAGATCGTCAAAATCTAGGGCATTATTTTCTGCCAACCTATCTTGATAATGATTGTAGACTTGAGCAATCACCCTGCCTTTATAATCCCGTCGTTCTAGCTCTAATTCCTTGGGAGAAAAACCTTGGTTTTTGGCATTACTAATGGCATAACGGACGGAACGGGGTTCAAACTTTTTATCATCCAGATTTAACTGCTTAGTAACAATTTCCTTAACTAAACTTTGAGCATCTGATTCATCAAAAATCGAAAAATTCCGATCCCACTTGCGTCCTTTTTCATCTTGATATTTTTCCACATCAAAACGCAGTACCCGAGCAAATAAACTGTGGAAAGTACCCACCCACATATCTTTGATGTAATTACGCCACACCCTGGATTTGAGTTGGGTTTGTTCGTATTCTGGCAACAAATCAAACTTTTCATCATATTCAGACATTGCCAATTGTTCGGCAAATAACCTCTGAATTCTTTCCTTCATCTCCCGTGCGGCTTTATTGGTGAAAGTAACCGCCAGGATATTTTCTGGATCGACCCGGTGTTGCAGAATCAAGTTAGCAATTCTATAGGTCAATGCCCGTGTTTTACCGGAACCCGCACCAGCAACAACTAGCAATGGACCGCAAAAATGTTCAACAGCACGGCGTTGGCTGGGGTTAAGATGGCTGAGGAATTGGTTAGTTGTTGTCATGGGTATCAGGGTAAAACAAAGACACAAGCAATGACTATCGCCCTACTTTTCAGGTTACAATAGTTAATAAAAATATAGTCAAATATAACAAGACTTATTTTTAGTTTTACCAGGAGTAATCCTGATGGGACGAACTACAACGCCCTCTATCCCTCCGTCAAAGACTGTTGGGATTACTTTTCGCATAATATTATAACTGCCATTCACATCCGCATTTATTCTAATCTTCTTGCCCTTGATTTTGTACATTCCTCTAGTTTCTCGATAGCCACTAAACTTTACTTGTTTAGCACCTTCATCACCATAATTAGGAATGGGGTCATTTGACAGAAAACTAGCTTTTGAAGTATAACTTTCTTCAGAACAAATTACCGTGATTCCCTTCATTCTCCCTTTGTAAACTAACATCTCTAGAAACCGAGCATGAGGTATGGAAGTAAAGGATTGATTATTCTTTTTTCCGTTATTTACCTCTTGTTTCCACAAGGGATTTTTGCCAATAATCAACTTACCAATTCCTCGAAAATCTAGATAGTCGATTATCCATCTCGAAGCTTGGTGTAGGTAAGTATCTACTTGGTTATTGCGTTTAGCAGTTAATTTTTGAATTCTCCTCGACGTTGATTTTTTACCTAATAATTTTGACTGAAGAATAGCTTTAGTTTTGTTGTAGAACTGATTCAAACTTTTTAATGGTCGTCCGTTAACCAGAATAGGTGTAAAACCCTTTTGGTTTGATGTTAACGCCCCTAAATTATCTACCCCAATATCGATGGCTGCTACCGCTTCAGGGTTAGTTACTGTATGGTGTTCGTTTTTTTCATAAACCACCTCGATTACATATTGACCTATTTTGGGAACTATTCTAGCTTGAGCTATATTTTTGGCTTTAGTGGGAATTATAATATCTGTACCAGATAATTTAATTAATCCTTTTTTTAAGCCAATTTTACTAATTGCCTGAATAGTATAAATTAATAAGTTACGTCCTTGGGTTTTGTGTTTGTATTTTGGTAATTTGGGTTGACCAGTAAACTTTTCTGGGTCTAATTGATAAGCTTTATTTGCCTCAAAAAATGACTTCCAGTTTTGTGATAAAACCTTCAGAACTTGTTGGCTGACTTTTCTTGGCAATGCTTGATAATCCGGCTGCTCTTTTACTAGATGATAAACTTGATTAAAGCTGAGATATTTTTTTTCAAATATGAATGATTGACGAACTAAGTAATTAGCATAGTTGTAGAGATTTTTAGATAAAAAACATAAATTATCTATCTGTTTCCACATAGAACTAGAATATTTCACTATATGTCTCTCAACATGCCTCATATGTTTGATTTAATTCATAGTGGTATTATCTCATATAATCAAATTTATTGGTTTTTATTGGTTGATAGATTTGACTATATTTAAGTATATTTGGCTATATCTCCATTGAACGTTTATTATACCCAGCTGACACTGGATCAATAAAGATTACGGGATGTGACACTGCCTTTGTTTCTCAGCAGATTGTATTCAGCAGAAGTACCGATGACATTTATATGGAAGTAGCAAAACACTGGAGTTAAGTTTTGTGCAATATTTGTCAATTCATCAGCCTTCATGTCTGAAATTCTATGAATTTTCCCCAATCTCTTCATTCCATAACAAAATGGCAAGGGTTTACCCACCGGTGGCAGAATTCTATGACAAAAGTAGGTTCGCAACGTAATTTGCTGATGCGGCTGATTATTGGCGGTACCACTTTAGTAGTCAGCGTATCTGCATATTATAGCTATCAAGTTGTGCGTAACTTGATGTTAGACAACTTGAAACAAAATGCCTTGTTGCAAGTGCAGCAGAGGGTGGATGAAATTGATAGCTGGCTGGCAACTCTGAAAGCACAGATGGAAATGCTTGCCAATACTCCTACTGTACGTTCGATGAATTGGTCAGTTGCTGAACCTTATTTACAGGCAGAAAAAGATCGAATTGAGTCAATTTCTTTTCTAGCAATCGGCAAGCCCGATGGTTGGCGTTATGGTACTAGAGGTACTCCGAAAAACGTCAAGGATCGCCCTTTCTTCCGTAAAGTAATGGCAGGAGAGACAAATATTGGCGATCCCATCATCAGCCGTGCCACTGGAATTCCTGCCATCGTAGTTGCAGCACCCATTTGGGGAGGTTCTGACACTACCAAGGCACCGATTGGAGAACTCCACAACAACGTTAATATTGCTCGTGTTACCCAGGTTGTCAATCGCCTGCAATACGGAAATAATAGCTATGCCTTGGCACTGAACTCTCAAGGGCAAGCAATTGTTCACCCCAATTCAGCCTTGATGTCAACCATAGAAAGGCCCGGCCCTAGCCTACTGGAGTCAAACAACCCCAGTTTAGCAGCGATCGCTCAAAAGATGGTAGACCGAAAACAGGGTATAAAACTCATGCCAATGGATGGGGCTGAGAATTATGTTGCCTATCTGCCATTGCAGGAAGCCAATTGGTCAGTTGCTTTGGTCATTCCCCGGAAAAACATTGATTCCCAACTGCTCCCCTTGAATATTATGGCACTGGTAGTGGCAGGGTTAGCAAGCACAATGATTTTTGTCCTGTGGCGAGTACAATCCTTTGAACAGGCACAATTAAAGAAATCCAAAGTAGCAGCAGATGCAGCCAACCAAGCTAAAAGCGATTTCCTGGCAAATATGAGCCATGAACTGCGGACTCCCCTGAACGGGATTTTGGGGTATGCCCAAATCCTCAGTCGCTCCCAAACTTGGGGTGACAAAGAACACAAGGGAATCAATGTTATCCATCAGTGCGGCTCCCATCTGCTGATGCTGATTAACGACATTCTCGATCTCTCAAAAATCGAAGCTCGTAAACTGGAGTTACATCCCACTGGTTTATATCTCCCCTCCTTTTTGCAAGGCATTGTGGAAATTATCCGCATCCGTGCCGAACAAAAAGAAGTTGAATTTATTTATACTCCCGATGGTAAACTTCCAGAAGCTGTGGAGGCAGATGAAAAACGCCTGCGACAAGTGTTAATCAATTTACTAGGCAATGCGGTGAAGTTTACCGACAAAGGTAGGGTTACTTTCAAAGTCAGTATCCTTACTCAATCGCCAACAGAGACCAAAATTCGTTTCCAAATCCAGGACACAGGGGTTGGTATCACCCCAGAAGCGATTGCCAAAATCTTCATGCCCTTTGAACAGGTGGGAGAGGCAAAACGTCAAGGGGAAGGGACTGGACTGGGACTAGCAATTAGTAGCAAAATTGTCAAGCTGATGGGGAGCGAAATTCAGGTACAAAGTCAATTGGGCGTGGGAAGCACCTTCTTCTTTGATGTAGATTTGTCCTTAGCTACTGAATGGCAAAAGTCAGCTGCTACCACAACTGGAAAACATATCATTGGTTATCAAGGAGAGCAGAAGAATATCCTCATTGTTGATGACAAGTGGGAAAATCGCTCAGTACTAGTCAACCTGCTAGAACCAATTGGATTTGCAGTGGTTGAAGCTGAACATGGAGAGGAGGGACTAGCAAAAGCAAAGCAACTGCAACCCGACTTAATTATCACTGATTTGTCCATGCCTGTGATGGATGGCTATGAACTGTTACAACAGCTACGCAATGAGGAAACTTTAAAACATCTGCCAGTAATTGTTTCATCAGCTTCCGTGTCTGATATGGATCGACAACAGAGTTTGGATAGTGGTGGAGATGATTTTCTTGCCAAGCCATTACAAGCTCAGGAGCTATTCCCAGCATTGGCAAAGCATTTACAAGTTGCATGGCAATACGAACATCATCCATCCACTCTTGCCACAGATACCCTAGTGGATAAAGTTAGTCCCAATGCAACAATTGCCATTCCCGCACCAGAGGAATTAGCACTGTTACTCAGTCTTGCCCAGCAGGGACGCTTGAAAAAACTTACAGAAGAAGCCACACGCATCCAGCAATTGAACCAGGAATATGCCCCTTTTATGCAGCAGATTCTGGATTTGGCCAAGAGTTTTCAACTGGAGAAAATCGAGAACTTAATTCAGCAATCCACGGACCAATCGGAGTAAAAAATTGCATGGAAGATAAGGACTTAATCTTAGTAGTAGATGATACCCCCATGAATCTGGAAGTGATTTCGGAAGCATTAAGTGGGGCTGGCTTTGAGGTGGCGATCGCCACTGATGGAGAAAGGGCACTCAAGCAGTTACAATACAGTCTGCCTAGTTTGATTCTCCTAGATGTGATGATGCCTGGGATTGATGGCTTTGAAACCTGTCGTCGCCTGAAAGCTTGCGAAGAAACTCGCAATATTCCTGTAATATTTATGACTGCCTTATCTGATGTTGCAGATAAGGTTAAGGGTTTAAGTATGGGGGCGGTAGATTACATTAGCAAGCCATTTCAGGAAGAAGAAGTTTTAGCCCGCATCAAGACTCACCTACAAATACGCCGACTCAACAAAGCACTAGAAAAGCAAACAGCAGAACTAACAGCTACCGTAGAACAACTCAAGCATTCCCAGTTGCAGTTAGTACAGAGTGAAAAGATGTCTGCTCTCGGTCAATTGGTGGCGGGAGTTGCTCATGAAATCAATAATCCCATCACTTTTATCCAGGGTAATATTACTTATGCTCAGACTTATGTCCAAGACTTGATTGATCACCTACAACTCTATCAACAGCAAAGTTCTGGGGCGAAAATTGCTGCACATGCGGAAGAGATTGAGTTGAAATATTTATTAAAAGACTTACCAACAATTTTTACCTCCCTACAACAAGGAAGTAAACGGATTGCCGATATTAGTACTTCTTTGAGGATCTTCTCTCGCAATGACAATACAACTAAAGTAGCATTTGATATTCACAAAGGCATCGACAGTACCCTACTAATTCTCAATCACCGTTTGAAAGCAAATGGAAACTATCCTGCTATTAAAGTGGTAAAGGACTACGGTGATTTACCTCCAGTGGAATGCTTCGCCGGACCCTTGAATCAAGTATTCATGAATCTATTGGCAAACGCCATTGATGCACTGAAAGAAGGAAATAAGGGGCGTAGTTTGGATGAAATCAGGGCAAACCCAAGTTTTATTAGAATTACAACCTGTGTAAATAATCACAGCGATGCTCCAGAGGAGCCGCTTCGCGAACGCATCTTGATTCGGATTGAAGATAATGGAGTGGGTATGTCAGATGAAGTAAAGCAAAAAATATTTAACCACCAATTCACTACGAAACCAGTGGGTAAAGGAACAGGATTAGGTTTATCCATTGCTCATGAAATTATAGTGACAAAACATCAGGGGACTTTGGAGGTTAATTCTACTCTGGGACAGGGTTCAGAGTTCATCATCTCCCTTCCCATAGGATGAACAGAATTTAGAATTTAGAATTTAGAATTTAGAATTTAGAATTTAGAATTAAACCTCATCCATCTTGAGAACTGGAGTTTTCCGTTCAAGGGTAATACCAAAAAATCAATTATCCTGTAGGGGCACGGCACCTACAATATTCTTCTATAGGTTGTAAGCTGACTGATGCCGTGCCCACCTCAACCGATTGAATATTCGTAAGCAAAAACTATGGGTTTCAAAGTAGATGTGGTTTA
>JASJCJ010000180.1 GCA_030066045.1 Calothrix sp. MO_167.B12 | reverse complement strand
CCTTCGCGCTCTTTGCGCCTAAAGCCTTTCAGGCATGGCTTCGCTAATGCGGTTTTATCCTCTACCCCTGATAATTAACGTGGTAGAGCACTAGTACTATAAATCATTAATTTTTCACTCCCTCACTCCTTCACTCCTTCACTCCCTCCCTCACTCTACTGAGTAGAAATCGTCAACACCTGTGGTGGTGTCGCATCTGGAGGATAGAGAAAATCAACTTCTACCAATCGGCGATCGCCTGGTGGTATATTCAATGTGGCTAAAGGTTTACCCTGCTGGCCTCGTCTTTGGACTAAGTGTACGTATCGAGTTTGTGACTTACCTGCATCATTTTTATAACGCAGGCGTATTGTTCCCCGAAAGAATACTTGCGGTGCTGGGGTATTGAAAAATCGCAGTCCTGATTTACTTAAATTGTCCTCCTTCAGAGGAGTTTGCATAGATACATTTACCCTCTGGGAGACTTTACTTTTGTTATACAGGGGTAGTTGTAAACTGTACTGAATACCATAATTCCCGTGGGCGCTGTAGGCCGTATCCGGATAGCGTACTAGCATCTTTGCACTTTGAACTTGCTGGGTTCCCAAAGTACCCCCGGGTACGGTACTGAGGGGATAGGAATAGGCCTTTCCTGGTTGGGGAATTGTCAGATATTTGACCTTTTGATTATCTGTAATCAATGCTCGCCATTGGGAACCTTGGGCGACTCCCGCCACACGTCCATAAATTATCCCTCCATTGGTGGCATTGGGTGGAGTGGGAGCCTTGTCCCTGGGACCAGCCACATCACTATTGTCAAGTAAATTTAACCATTCTTTTAAAATTGGGGGACGTTCGCGACCATTATCATTGGTTGGTGCAAACATCGCCAAACTAGCGGCATAGACTTTACCACTGCTGTGCAGACGAGCCAAGGTAGAGCGTCCATTCAGGGGTGGTGTTAATTCTTTGACAGGGATTGGTGCATTAAGCAACATCCGACTTTGTTTGGGGGGAATGATGATTTGGTTGGGGAAAATATTTTGTCTTCTGACTCTAAGGATATCATTAACAACGCGATCGCCTGGTCCAGCAAATACTGTACTCAAATTATTCTGGCTAAAAGCAGGTAGCTGAATAAAAGGAGCATCTGGTTGGCTTAAATAACTCGCTCCCTGCAATACATTTATTGTCACCTTTTTTGGGGACGGGTTATGCAGCAATATTCCCAAATACAAAGTCCGTAAATCATCAGCAGAGGGTGCTTGAGCAACATGATGGGCAAACACATCAAACCGTCCCTGAAACGAAAAATTCAGGTGTGCTGCGGGGATCTTTTTCCCTTGGGGGGGAAAGGTGGAAAGTAGTATTCCTGGCTTGAGTACCTTTTCTGGGCTATTACTATTAAAAACTGGGATTGTATCGAGTTTACCTGGCAGAGGACGGACTTCTTGAATTTTTACCAACTCCTGTGGAGGAGGAGCTTGAGCAATGGGTAAATGGGGAAACAATAGGAACATAAGTGGATCGGTGTAAAAAATTATCGTTCGGATAAGGCAGGGGGCAGGGGGAAAAAGGGTTTTAGCTTTATTTACTTTTCTTCACATAGTTTGGTTTTATTGTGCCGACTTACTTATTAATCAATATTTTTTTGATTGGAGACAGTGATTAACTGATAAAAGTGCCATACGATCAACAATTAATAAAAAATCTGCCAGAATTACAGACAGGTTTTCCGCAGTCAAAATGGGAACATGCACAAAGATACAAGGAATATGAGCATGGTGAGATTGTAGGTAATTTAATACAGCATAATAAAGACCTTCACAGACAAATTTTCCGCAGTCATGGCTAATCTCCACTGATGTTCCCAAAACCAACTGCTCTAAATCAACTTTAGTTAGTAAAACATTTTCTTCACCATTTATAAATGTTTTGCGAGCTTGGGACTCCACAGTTAATAGCAGGCGACTTTCTGCCATCCCACAACAAATAATTACATCTGGTTGTAGTTCTGCAATTTTTGCTAATACTCGACTACTAGCCAGCTCAATATCTACAGGTAAAAGTCGCATTAAATTGAAATTATGGAATGTAGAATCAAGTTTAGATACTTCCATCAACAAATCATCACTTGAATTTGACCTTTGATGGGGCAACCAAATTTCAAAAGAAGTTAATAGAAACCTTTTCTTCATGGAAAATATTATTTAAAATAGAAACACCCTCCATAAATCAATTTACAGGGAGCAGGTAAATGGCGTTAATTGCAGTTGTCGATTATGACATGGGAAATTTGCATTCAGTCTGTAAAGGTTTGGAAAAAACCGGGGCGATTGCGAAAGTAACCTCTTCTGCCAAAGATTTAGAACAAGCAGATGCGATTGTTTTACCAGGGGTGGGCTCTTTCGATCCCGCAGTCAAGCATATACGAGAACGGGGATTAGAAGCACCCATCAAAGCAGTTATTGCTTCAGGTAAACCATTTTTAGGAATTTGTCTGGGACTACAAATTTTATTTGAATCTAGCGAAGAAGGTAAGGAACCTGGACTGGGAATTTTACCAGGTAAAGTTCGACGTTTTCGCCCCGAACCTGATTTGACTATTCCCCATATGGGTTGGAATCAACTGGAATTATCCCAACCAAAATGTCTTTTATGGGAGTACTTATCTGCCCAACCTTGGGTATATTTTGTTCATTCCTATTATGTTGACCCAACCCAGCCAGAAATACGCGCTGCTACTGTCACCCACGGTAGTCAAACTGTAACAGCAGCCATCGCCCTTGATAATTTAATGGCGGTTCAATTTCATCCCGAAAAATCTGCCAATGTGGGACTACAAATTCTCTCTAACTTTGTCTCCCAAGTCCGCGAACAAATAGCTGCTTAACTGTAGAATTTTATAGTTTTAACTTATTACTCATGTTGTATAAAATATTGGAAGGGTAGACTAGCTCTGGCCCTTAAATTTGTCATCTTTGTCATTATGTCTTTGAGAATTTATGGTAATCGTCAGCTAAAAACTTTACCAGGGAAAGACACAAGACCCACAAGTTCGCGGGTGAGACAAGCGATATTTAATATTTGGCAAGGAAAAATTACCGATTGTCGGTGGTTAGATTTATGCACCGGGACTGGTGCAATGGGTGCAGAGGCTTTGTGTAGGGGAGCCAGGGTATTAGTAGGTATTGAAAAATCATCCCGTGCTTGTAGCATCATCCAGGAGAATTGGTCGCAAGTAGCTGATAGTAACCAACAGTGGCAAGTAATTCGGGGAGATGCTTTACAACAATTAACAAAGCTGGCAGGGCAGCAATTCGATCGCATTTATTTCGATCCACCCTATGCCAGTGGATTATACCAACAAGTATTAGAAGCGATCGCTCACTATCAGCTTTTAGATCCCCAAGGGGAAATAGCAGTGGAACACAGTTCTCAAGGTTGGAGCGCACCGGCGATCGCAAATTGGGAAATATGTCGGGAAAAGGTTTACGGTAGCACTGGAATTACTTTCTATAGATATTTGCTATCCCAGAAATAGCAAGGAGTTGGGAGTTGGGAGTTAAGAGTTGAGAGTTAAGAGTTAAGAGTTAAGAGTTAAGAGTTTTAATTTCTGTACTCCTCATGCTCTCACCTTCTCATCCTGTCAACTGTCAACTGTCAACTCCCTCACTCCCTCCCTCTTTCCCTTAGCCCCCTAACTCAGTAGGACGCTTATATTGCTGGTAAGCGGCGAAAAGCAAGCCACCGAGGGTAACAGGAATCAATCCGAGGACAATACCACAAAGTAGGGGTTCAACCATGTTTAAGCTCCTTGTTGCAATTGTTAAACAAATGTTTCTGACCCTCATCTTACCAAACATGGTATTCATCCCTGGCTGTGAAAATCACTTGAGGTAATAATATTCCAACACAAAAATATGATTTATACTTGCAGACATAATCAAGAACTTTTAAGCTATGTGTATGAAATAAAAATTTTGTATCTCTAAATTTAAGAAAAGTAAAACCTTTGGATAACCAACTCACCAAACCCGAAATTTTAATTCAGCGGATTGCTTTGATTGTTGTGGCAATTCTGTTAGCAGTTCTTTTAGGTGTTTTGGCTGTTCGGATGATGAAACACTCAGATCCCTATGTAAAAACTGTTCTTTCTCTCACAGGAGATCCCTTACAAGGGAGCGCAATTTTCCAAATCAACTGTGCTGGTTGTCATGGTTCGCAGGCTGATGGACGGGTGGGACCGAGCTTGAAGGGTGTATCCAAGCATAAATCGCGCTATGGCTTAATTTTCCAAGTTATTAGCGGAGAAACCCCACCCATGCCCAAATTTCAACCCAGTACCCAAGAGATGGCCGACCTTCTGAGCTATTTAGAAAAAATTTAGCCCAGGGCATTTACAGGATTAGCTTACTATGATATAATATAATGTTTTTAAATAAGGAAGTATTTAGCCCTTTTGATAGTTCAGGCAAAGAAGTCTGCAAAGTTTTGATTCAGTCAGGTTGAGGAATTAAGGATTTAAGATGAAATAAAATACCAAACCTCACCCTGTCCTGACGAACATCCCTCGATCTATTAAGGAGAGGAAGGCGTTGCTGAATCCAGGTATGAATTAAGTTCGCGCAAAGACGCAAAGGCGCAAAGAATGGTTCTTCAATAATATCGAAAAATGTAAATTCATACTTCCATTCAGCAACGCCGAGAGGAAAAGATTTTTGCACTGCAAAAAGCGAGGGTGAGGTTAAATTGTCACACAGAGTATATTATTTAATCTACCTTCCTAAACAATCCATTAACATGAAACGGAGAAGATATTTTACCTGGGTTTGTTTTCGATTTGGGTAGCATTTGGTGAATATTTCACCTGACACGCAGGAATTTACGGTAAGATAATATTCCCCAAATGGTAATAGTAGCAATTTTTTGCTGAGATATGAGATATGGTTCAGTATACCCTCGCTCAAAGCCCAGACATTATCCTGAATGTTCCTGGTAGAGATTCAGACAAAGCCCGCGATAAGGCTATGGATCAGTTAATGGAACTGATGGAAGCGGGTAAACTACCAACAGAATTAGAAGATGGGTTTGGTCCCCAACAATTAATTGAAGTCAAAGAACCAAAAAGTACTGCGGCTAGTGGAGAAGAAGAAGTTACTCAAGCCGTGCAAATCCTCAGTAATTTGGCAAACCTGAAACTGAAGGTGCAGGAATCCAAAGCTGAAGCCTTGGAAGCACGGCAAGCAATTGATATACTATTTTCGGATAAAGCGATCGCAGAATCAGAGATTGCCAGTTTAAAGGAAGGGTTCAAAGTCCTCAAAAATTTTGCCCAAGCCAATCTCCGTTATCAAGAAGCCAAAATCAAGGCAGAGGATGCTCGTCAAGTACTAGATCGAGCATTAAAATCAGGGGACAAGGAATAGGGGACAGGGAACAGGGGACAGGGAATAGAGGTATGGTGGGGACTTAAACCCAGGTGATATAAGCTGACAACTACTAACTGTCAACTGTCAACTGTCAACTAACAACTGACAACTGACAACTGTCAACTAATCATAGGGGAATACTAATCAAAAATTCTGTACCCTTACCAGGAAATGAAATACATTCCAAACTACCACCATGCTGTTCCCTAATAATCTGTTGACAAATAGGAAGTCCTAACCCCGTACCTTTCCCTTCTGGTTTAGTGGTAAAAAATGGCTTAAATATCTCATTTTGGGTTGTTTTTGGTATACCCATACCATTATCTACAATCTGAATTATCACCCGCTCTTGCTCTAGGCTAGTACCAATATGAATCTGAAGATTTTTTCGCTCTTTCTTGCTACTCATGAATGAATCTTCCAGGGCATCAATGGCATTGGCTAGTAGATTCATAAATACTTGGTTGAGTTGTCCCGAATAACATTTAACCAGTGGTAACTGGGCATATTTTTTAATCACTTGAATTGCAGCACGATTTGGTTGAGGTTTGAGACGATGTTGTAAAATCATCAGAGTTGTTTCTAAACCTTGATGAATATCAGCAGCCTTTTTTTCATCTCCATCAGCCCGTGAAAAACTCCGCAAGGATTGCATAATTCCCCGCACACTATCTGTACCTAATTTCATGGAATTAACCAATTTAGGTAAATCCTTGAGTACGTGTTCCAAATCCATTTCTTCAATCTGGCTATCGATGACTGCTCCTGGCTGAGGGAAGTGCTGCTGATAAAGTTGCACCAAGTCAACTAAGTCTTCAACATAATTTTTGGCATGATATAAATTAGTCGCAATAAAACCAATGGGATTATTCACCTCATGGGCAACTCCAGCCACTAATTGTCCTAGTAAAGATATTTTTTCCGACTGTACTAATTGGAGTTGGGTTTGTTTGAGATTTTCTAGGGTTTGAGAAAGTTCAGCAGTTCTTGTTTGTACCCTTTGTTCTAATTTTTGTTTTTGTTTTTCCAACTCTAAATTCAATTGCCTGATTCTTAAATGTACTTGGATACGTGCTAATATTTCTTCTTTTTGGAATGGCTTAGTAATATAATCGACAGCCCCTAAATTTAATCCTTTCACTTTCTGATCTGTATCTGAAAGTGATGTCGTGAAGATTATGGGAATATTCTTAGTAAGTGGTTCCAAATTGATAATTTTACATAGCTCAAAACCATTTATTTTAGGCATTATTACATCTAGAATTATCAAGTCTGGCTGACATGATATTATTTTTTCAAAAGCAATTTCACTATCAATTTCTGCTACCACTTCATATCCACTATCACTTAAAATAATCGACAAGAAATCTAGGTTATAATAACTATCATCAATAATAAATATTTTGGCTGATGCATCCAAATAGGTAGAGCTACTTTCCATGTAATTGGTTATTAATTAAACATATATTGGTAGATTTAATTCAAGTTATATCTTTTGGTTTAAAGATATTTATGCTTGCACCAAATATATAGTTCCCCAAAAAACCAGAAAATTCACATCGATCTATAGCAATCCTAAATCATAAGCCCTGCGGGCAGGCTATGCCAACGTGAAAAGTTAGATCCCCGACTTTTCTGTAAAAGTCGGGGATCTGAGTCTCTGCATTTTTACAAATCAAATAGTATTTGTAGGGTGCATTATGACGCTAGTCTAATGCACCATTACTCCTATATAATGGTGCGTTGCGCTCCGCGACAACACACCCTACGTATCTTTCAAAAATCAATTAGGATTCCTATATATATTGATTATTGTAGGAGGGATGTTATCACCCCTGGGGAAAGAGATTATATTTAATAATGCCTAAATATTTCAGATTAATTGGGATTCTAGCTTTATGTTGTCTGTCAAGGATGCACAAACCATTATTTTCAATTTAGTTCAACCCCTGCAACACCCACAAGATACTCAAGTAGGGGATTTATCGTCAATAAATTCGATTCTCGCTACACCCATCACCAGCCAATTAGATTTTCCCCATTGGGATAACTCGGCTATGGATGGCTATGCAGTACGTTATGCAGATGTAGAAACAGCCAGCAGTGAGCAACCAGTTATTTTAGAAATTGTTGAGGAAATTCCTGCTGGATACCAACCCCAATCAACCATTCAATCGGGACAAACAGCGCGGATTTTTACTGGCGCAGTCATGCCAAAGGGTGCGGATACTGTGGTAATGCAGGAAGAAACCCGCCGAGATAATAACCATGTTGCGATTCTCTCTGCACCCAAACCCCAGGAATTTGTCAGACACCAAGCCTCTTACTACCAAGCTGGAAACCAGCTATTACCAACAGGTATACGTTTAAATGCCCCAGAAATTGCCGTTTTAGCTGCTGCTCAATGTCCAAAAATCAGTGTTTACCGCAAGCCAAAAGTTGCAATTTTATCTACAGGCAATGAATTGATAACGCCAAATCAACCCCTGAAACCAGGACAAATTGTAGACTCTAATCAATATGCATTGGCAGCTTTAGTGCGGCAAATGGGCGCAGAGCCATTGGTAATAGGGATTATACCTGATGAGAAAGAAGCCTTACAACAAGCGATCGCTGACTCAATTGCCAATGCGGATATAGTCCTTTCCTCTGGTGGTGTGTCTGTGGGAGAATACGATTACGTAGAACAAATTATCACATTACTTAAAGGTAAAATTCATATTCGTGCGGTGGCAATGAAACCAGGAAAGCCCCTGACCTTTGCTACCTTTGCCCATGATAAACGTTCTATTTTATACTTTGGCTTACCGGGAAATCCCGTTTCTGCCCTAGTTACATTTTGGCGATTTGTCCAACCTGCGATCGCTAAATTTTCCGGTTTAGCTGATGGTTGGCAGCCACAATTTATTAATGCGATTACTACTCAAGAATTGCGCGGTGCTGGTAAACGGGAAACCTATGTTTGGGGTAAGTTAAGTTTAGTTGATGGATTGTATCATTTTCAGGTGGCTGGTGGTGGTCAAAGTTCTGGTAATTTAATCAATTTAGCTCAAACCAATGCTCTGGCAGTAATACCAGTAGGAGAGAAAGCGATCGCTGCTGGGAATGGGGTCAAGGTATTAAAGATTATCAGTTGACAGTTGACGGTTGACAGGTGACGGTTGACGGTTAAACCTTAAACTTCCTTCACTCCTTCACTCCTTCACTCCTTCACTCCCCCTGCCCCCTGCCCCCTGCCCCCTGCAATTGGATATACAAACTAGATGCATAACAGCTTATAGTGGGGGAGCATCAACTCCGCAGTGCCGTATCCCTAGCTAAACAGCCATCTTCCATGTGCAAAATGCGATCGGCAATATCCAGGATGCGGTTATCGTGGGTGACTAACAAAATGGCACATCCCTGCTCCTGTGCCAATTGCTGCATGATTTCCACCACATCCCGACCAGATTTACTATCCAAAGCTGCTGTGGGTTCATCGGCTAGGAGTAATTGGGGTTCACTTACCAAAGCACGAGCGATCGCAATCCGTTGTTTTTGACCGCCAGAGAGATTTTCGGGATAATAATCTAGGCGATCGCTCATACCTACTGCTGCTAAAATACTCGCAGATTTGGCACTACGTTCAGCCACAGAAATATTTTGTTGTAGGCGTAGGGACATACCCACATTTTGCTGTGCGGTGAGAGATCCCAGCAGGTTATGGGCCTGAAAAATAAATCCAATGTGACGGCGGACTTCTACCAGTTGTTTTTTCCTAGCACCATACAGTTCTTGACCTAATACTTTCAAGCTACCAGATTGTATGGAACGCAAAGCACCAATCAAAGTCAGCAAGGTGGTTTTACCACTTCCCGATGGTCCGGTAAGAATGACGATCTCACCTTGATATATATCCAAACTTACATCGGATAATACTGGTTTACGCAACTCACCCTTACCAAAGGCGTGATTCAGATTACGAACGGTGACAACAGGTTTCATAAGGAGGAGTGTGGGGAGTGTGGGGAGTGTGGGGAGTGTGGGAGGGAAGGAGTCATACCAATGCGAAAAAATAATGAAGAATGGGGACAAATGGATTTCTAGAATATGTACACGGAGGCTTATTTCCAATCCAAAATCCAAACTTCGACAGGACTTCGGCGTGAGCTCAGTCGAACGCTCAGTTACCAATCCAAAATCCAAAATCTAAAATACATCTGCTGGATCTGCTGTCTGTAATTTCCGCATGGCAACGGCAGCAGAAATCAAACACATGATGGCTGTGATGATAAATACTTGTAATGCCACATCCAATCGCATCACTAGGGGAACCCTTGTTAATGTTCCCAGGAGATTATACATGCCAATGGAAACACCAAATCCAGGGAAAAAGCCTAATACAGCTAAGATAATCCCTTCCTGGAAGACAACATTGAGTAGACTCAGGTCGGAATAGCCCATTGCCTTGAGGGTGGCATATTCAGGCAAGCGATCGCTCACGTCAGCATATAAAATTTGATACACAATTACTACCCCGACAATAAAGCCCATAATCGTACCAAAGTTAAACACTATACCTGCAATGTGGGCAGACCAGTATGCTATTTCTGTATCCACAAACTCCTGACGGGTCATGACTTTAACATCATCAGGTAATCTGGCTTGGATATTTTTGATGGCGGTTTGAGTATTTACACCAGGTTTCAGGGTCAGAACTCCCACATCAAGTTTGTCCAGGCTATCGGCACCAAACAGTCGCATATAATTCCAGTCACTAGTGATAACGTGACCATTTAAGAACATATGACTGCCCAAGTTAAATATGCCTCCCACTCTAATCCTATGACCAGATATCTCAGTGGTAATAGTTTCTCCCTGGGCAAATGATTTAGGTACATCGCCTAAACCGGGTTGAGATTTGCCATCGAATAAAATTACGTTAGGTAGTTTAATTTGCTCGATGTTTTGATTAACCTGGGGTAAATTCAGGACTGGTTGTGCGGGATCGAAGGCTGTGACAGCAATTGCAGTAATTTTTTTATCCCACGGATTCACCCAACGGGCGAAAGAATGATACAACGGTCTGGCTGATCCAACTCCTTCCACGGCTGCTGCTTGGTATAAATAACGCCTAGCAAAAGACTCTCGTTCAAACAAGGTTTGAGTCCTTTTGCTAATTAGCATCAAATCTCCTTGAATATGCTCGTGGATCAAGGTAGAACCCTCATATAGGATGGCGGTAAACCCCAGGTTCATAAAAATCAAAATATCGGCAAAGGCAATCCCTGTCATTGCAACTAATAGGCGGATTTTTTTATGGCTGAGTTGTGCCCAACCTAGGGGGGGTTCCTGGGAGAATTTTTTGAGAAAAGGTAGTTTCATGAGTAGACCCCAATCCAAAATCTATATCTCGACTGCGCTCGATAAGCATCCAAAATCTAAAATTAGTTGAGGTCAAAGGTGATACGCACTTGCAGGTTGGTGAGTCCGGCAATTTTGGGACTATCTTGGGGATGGATGCGGACTTTGACTTCTACAATCCGAGCATCTTTGTTAGCTGCGGGATCGGATTCTAAAACATCTTGCTTTTTAATTTGCAAGCCGATATGGTCGATAGTGCCTTGGATGCTGCCTTTAAACCCTCCATGTTCGCTGACTATGGTAGCTTTTTGACCGACTTTTAATTTACCCACATCGGTTTCATACACTTCAGCTACGGCATACATTTGGTTAGTTCGTCCCAGTTCTACAATGCCTTGGCTGGTGTTTACCTGCTCGCCCACACGGGTATTAATTTTCAATATTTGACCAGCTACGGGGACGCGCACGTATAAGTCCTCTAACTCAGCCTTAATTTTGTTGATTTGAGCGATCGCTCGCTCTACCTCTGCTTGGGCAACTTGTACATCCACCGGACGTACTTCCCTCAGCTTTTTCAGCATTGCCTTTTCTGTCTGGATCTGCTTTTCTAAGGTGGATACCTTATATGCCAGTTGAGCCTGTGCCTCATTTACCTTGGCTGTAGCTGTCTCAAACGCTTCTCGCTTGTCATCTAAGTCCGAAGTTTTAACTGCTCCTTCTTGGTGTAAAGATTGATAACGTTGATAATTAGTTTGGGCATTGCGTAACTCAGATTGAGTGCGAGCTATGGTGGCTTTTTTCTCTATGGTTTCAGTGCGTAGCTGTGCTTGAATGCGGGCAATATTAGCTGACTGGGCGGCTATTTCTGCTTGTTTAGCCTCTCCAGCTTGGAGTTGTGTCAATTTAGCTCGTTCAACTGCCAGATTTTTCTGTGCTTCTGTCAGTTCCGCCTTTTTTTTATCAATACCTTGGAGAATGGCAATTACCTGTCCATTCTGGACGCGATCGCCTTCTTCTACGAGTAATTTATTAACTCGGCTATCCTGGGCATTAGCAACGGATAATTTAATCACCTCTCCCTGGGGTTCTAGTCTACCCAAAGCAGTGACCTTGGTTACTGGAGCTACTGTGGTAGTGGTGACTGGTGCGGGTTTTGGTTTTTTAACTTGAGATATGGTATAAGTTGCCCCTACACCAATGGCTGTCACCACAGCAACACCCATAATCCACCGCCTCAGTTTTTTCCTTTCCTTGGGTTTTGTAGTTTTGGTAATTTCTACAGCTGGCGGCTTGGTTATAGTTTTTTCTCTAGTTTTCATCATTATTTTTTACCAGTATTAGGGAGGATGAAAACAATCCGCAGAAAGTCTTACAATGAATTTAGGAATCATACCCCACACCGTTGACAAAAAGCTGACTTCCAACACCACTTACACTTTTAGGACAATAAAATGAGAAACTTGTGAGGAAAATTACTACTTCATTTTTTGTTTCTCAATTGCCCGTGATACTTCACCCCCAAGGTAAGAAAAATGATGAAGGCAGATGACATATTGCAACGTTATGTTGCTGGGGAACGGGATTTCAGTAGAGCAGATTTGAGTGGAGTTGACTTGTCTGGGGCAAAATTAAGCGGAACTAATCTGATTCGCGCTAATTTGTCCCAAGCAGAACTCAGGGGTTCTAACTTGAGTGGAGCATTTTTAGTAGTAGCAGACTTAACTGAGGCGAAATTAAAGGGTGCAACCCTGATTGTTGCTAATCTTAGTGGAGCAAATTTAACTCAAGCAGACTTAAGTGCAGCTAATATGAGTGAGGCTGTTCTTACTGGTGCGATCGCTCAAAAAGCCAATTTATCCAATGCTTGTTTGCAGGGTGCCATCTTGGCTGGTACAAACCTGAGGCAGTCTAATTTACAACAAGCTAACCTCCAAGGAGCAAATCTCTACGGTGCAGACTTGGGGGGAGCAAACCTCAGTCATGCCGACATTACCCGTACTAACCTACGGGGGGCTAACCTGCAAGGAACTATTATGCCCGATGGCAGCATTCATGATTGAAATTAGCTAGAGGTGCAAACAGATGGATATTCGTGTAAAAGATTTATTAGAAAGGTATGCAGACGGGGAACGAAATTTCCAAGGATCTGACCTGAATGGAGCAAATTTTGCCCGAGCCGTTCTGCGAGGCATAAATTTACAAGGTAGCAATTTAATTGGAGCTAACTTTAGTGGTGCAGATTTGGAAGGGGCTGACTTGAGTGAAACAAATGCGATCGGGATTAACTTTAGTGGAGGCCATTTAATTACAATTAACTTCAATGGTTCTGACTTGATTGGAGCTAACTTCGGCGGAGCCAAGTTGGGTAATGCCAACTTTGTGGGAGCAAATTTAAATGGAGCTAATTTAAGTGGAGCTAACCTGAGTGGAGCTAATTTTAGTCAAGCATCCATGAGTGGTACCAACTTAACTGGAACTGTTTTAAGTGCAATCCTCAAAGATGCCAACTTGGGAGGAGCTAATTTTTGCCGCGCCAGCTTGATTGAGGCGGATGTGCAAGAGGCTAATTTAAATGGAGCTAACTTCGCAGGTACAAATTTATATAAAACCAATTTCCGTGGAGCCAATCTCACAGAAGCCAATTTGAGTGGTGCTAATTTAAATGGTGCTAATTTGAGTGAAGCCAACCTCACAGGAGCAAACCTCCATCCAGAAAGCTTACAGTCAGCAAATCTCCAGGGAGCAACCCTACCAAATAACTAAACCCCATCCATCTTGAAATCTGGAATTTTCATGTCGGTTGGGGTCAAGAAGAGACGCACCAGACGCGGAGAGGGGGAGACGCACCAGACACCGATATGGTGGGGGCTTGAGGTGCCCACCAATCGGCAGCCATCAAATCGCAGATTTTGATGGGGGAGGAAGACCCTTGGGGCTTACCGCCCCGGACACGGGGCACCGGACACATCCCGCTCCGCGTCCCCGTGTCCCCGCGTCCCCGCGTCATCCGGTTGAAGAATGTAGACGCAACAGCGTCTTGGAGCAAAGTAACCCAACGATAGCAACAACAATAGTAACGGTTCCGTTGGGTTACGCTATCGCTTTTCACAGGATGCCGAAGGCTATACCCAACCTACAATAATTACTGGCATATTTTTTTCTAAATTCTAAATTCTAAATTCTAAATTCTAAAAATATATTCGTATTTTCAATCACAAAATACTCTTATTAAAATGTTAGGTGTTTGACAATTTGACATTTTTTAATATAAACAACAAATACTGAAATTTACTATTTTGTTGAGATAATACATAAGTCTAATTCTTGGTAAATTTAGGTTTTGACAAAACATAAAAAATTTATTAATCTATAAATAAGTTCACAGTGATAAAGTAAGGAGCAACGCTTTTATGTATTTTTGTAATAGGTCGTTGCCTTTACCTATATTTATTGACTAAATAAACTGAAGTCCAGGCAATTGATGAAATTACCAATGAAATTCTTGGCAAAACTGCGATTTGTATTAGTAAAGAAGGTAAATGTCTCCTTGCTATAGGTGCAAATTCTCAGTCGAACCAGCTACTTTCATTGCTAGAGTAACTTCACCTAATCTAATAACTAACAATCTCAAAATAAATCACCGGATTTCTCTTCATAGATATGAACATAATCCAGTAGATTTATAGCACTTGTAAAGCTTTTGTGTGGTGTCAATGATCGCAGTTTAGTTTAGGTAGAGATCCTATGGTCAGGAGAACACTATGTTTGATTTTTTTACCTCGTTGAACGAGCATAATTTACCATATCCAGATACCTTACATCCCATTGTGGTTCACTTTGTGATTGCCATGGTATTGTTTGCGGTTTTCTGTGATGTGGTTGGCTATTTTACCCGCAACTCTCGTCTATTTGAAGTGAGTTGGTGGAATATGTGTTTAGCCACCATTGCCATTTTCGTTGCCATTATCTTTGGTCAATTTGAAGCAGGTTTGGCAAAACCCTACCAAATAGTTAAGTCAGTGCTGAATATGCACACCCTGATTGGTTGGTCCTTATCAGGAATTATCGCCGCAATTACGGCATGGCGGTATGTGATTCGCGCCCGTAATCCCCAAAAATTGCCCTTGGCTTATCTAGGAGTAGGACTGATTCTCAGCTTAATAGTTGGCTTCCAAGTCTTTTTAGGAGATCAACTTGTTTGGGTTTATGGACTGCATACAGTGCCAGTTGTTGAAGCGGTAAAGGAAGGAATCTTACCATGAACTCTGAACTATTAGAACAATTGAATGCAGTTGGTGCTAATGGGCTACCCTACAGCATTCCCATTCACCCCAATTTAGTCCACCTTACCCTTGGTTTGTTCATTATTGCCATCTTGTTTGATGCGCTGGGTGTGTTCTTACCATTGAATAAATTTATCTTCAAGTATCTATCTGTTCCTGTAGAAAGGGAAAACTTGTTTGATGTTGGCTGGTACAACATGCTAGCCTCTGCGGCAATTACCTTGTTTACCGTTACAGCTGGATTCTACGAAATGATGTTGGCAGAAGCACCAACTGACATCAAGAGTGCTTGGGGAATGAAAGCAATGGAAACTATGCTTTGGCATGGTGTGGGCGGAGTTATCCTGTTAATTCTGATTATTGGGATGACAACTTGGCGTGGACTACAACGTTTTGTGTGGCGTAAGGAAAAAAGTAGACAGGTGCAGTGGAGTTATCTGTTTGCAGGAGCAGCAGTCATGTTTCTCATGTTTCTCCACGGCACATTAGGAGCGCAAATGGCGGCTGAGTTTGGTGTACATAATACTGCTGACAGTTTACTCCGCTTAGGTCAAGACCTCAACGCCATGTTGAAGTAGTGAATGAGTGAAGGAGTGAAAGAGTGATGGAGTGATGGAGCGATGGAGTGAAAGAATTAAACTGTCAACCGTCAACCGTCAACCGTCAACTGTCAACTGTCAACTCACAGAAATTGTGGCTATGAAAATCCGGAACATTGTAACAATAATTATAAGTGCGATCGCACTTGGTGGCATCAGTTTCTGGATAGGACAGCAAGCATATTCTTGGCTTCCTCCAGAGGCTGCGGCAGAATCTCGATTAGTTGATAATCTGATTAGTTTTTTGGTAACTCTAGGATCGTTCATTTTCCTGGGAGTAACTGCAACTGTCATCTATTCCCTAATTTTCCATCGGGCGAATAAAAATGACCTCAGTGATGGTCCTCCCATTGAGGGTAATATTACCCTAGAAGTGGTTTGGACAGCGATTCCCGTTGTATTAGTATTGTGGATTGCTACCTACAGCTACCAAATCTACGAACAAATGGGTATCCGAGGACCAATGGAAGCTATGCATATGCCCAAGGTAGTAGAATCAGCATATGCATCTCCCCAAGATGTCACAGATACACCTGTAGAAAACATTGATGTAATTGCTAAACAGTGGGCTTGGGTATTCCATTATCCCGAAAGAAACATCACCAGTACGGAATTACACTTACCCGCAGACCATCGAGTCCATTTAGCACTGGCATCAGCAGATGTACTGCATGGTTTCTATATTCCTGCTTTCCGAGTCAAGCAAGATATTATCCCCAACGAAACCCTAGACTTTGAATTTACCCCCATCCAAGAAGGTAAATATTTACTGACAGACTCTCAGTATAGCGGTACATATTTCGCCACCATGCAAGCGGATGTAGTAGTAGAATCTGCCGATGATTTCCATCATTGGCTGGCACAAACTGCGACTCAAAAACCCTCTCCAGCTAACAATCAGGCTGCTTCTGAATATGCTCAGGCATTGAATCAACCCCTGAAAACTGGTTGGGCTACCGTTGTACCTGCTAACCCTCCCATGGTCAATTACGACCGTTAAAAGGAATGTGACTGATGACACACACTCAAATCGACACCATCAGTATCGCCAGTGAGATTCCTTATCAGGAACCACCCAACGACTGGAAAAGATACTTTAGTTTTAGTACTGACCATAAGGTCATTGGTATTCAATACCTCGTAACCTCATTCTTATTCTTCCTGGTGGGTGGCATTTTTGCCATGATCATTCGGGGAGAACTGATGACCCCTGAATCAGACTTAATTGACCGCACTGTCTATAATGGGATGTTCACCATGCATGGCACGGTGATGCTCTTCCTGTGGACATTTCCATCTCTAGTTGGTTTAGCTAACTATTTAGTACCAATTATGATTGGTGCTAAGGACATGGCGTTTCCCCGACTCAATGCTGCTGCATTTTGGATGGTGCCAGTAGTTGGGATCTTGCTCATGGGTAGCTTTTTCGTTCCTGGAGGACCCGCTCAAGCCGGTTGGTGGGCTTATCCCCCAGTGAGTCTGCAAAACCCCACGGGTAATTTAATTAATGGTCAGGTTCTCTGGCTGTTGGCGGTGGCAATATCCGGTGTCTCCTCCATTATGGGTGCAGTTAACTTTGTGACTACCATTGTGAAAATGCGCGCCCCTGGGATGGGTTTTTTCCGGATGCCTATCTTCGTGTGGGCGGTATTTAGTGCCCAGATTATCCAATTGTTTGGATTGCCTGCTCTGACAGCCGGTGCGGTTATGTTGCTGCTGGATTTAACTGTTGGTACTAGCTTCTTTAACCCCGCCCAAGGTGGTAATCCAGTCCTCTTCCAACATTACTTCTGGTTTTACTCCCACCCCGCAGTATACGTAATTATCCTACCTATCTTCGGTATCTTTTCCGAAATCTTCCCCGTCTATGCCCGTAAACCCCTATTTGGGTACAAAGTAGTCGCCCTATCTTCAATGGCGATCGCTCTGGTTAGTGGTATTGTATGGGTACACCACATGTATGTCAGTGGTACTCCTGGCTGGATGCGGATGCTGTTCATGCTGACAACCATGTTCGTTTCCGTACCTACTGGTATTAAGGTGTTTGCCTGGGTTGGTACCATCTGGGGCGGTAAAATCAGGCTAAATACAGCCATGATGTTTGCCTTGGGTGGATTGGTGATGTTTGTATTTGCGGGCATCACAGGTATCATGCTTTCCTCCGTACCCGTGGATGTCCACGTCAATAATACTTACTTTGTCGTCGGTCACTTCCACTACGTCCTGTATGGTACAGTCACCATGGGGATGTATGCCGCCATTTACCACTGGTTCCCGAAAATGACTGGTCGGATGTACATGGAAGGCTGGGGACAATTGCACTTCTGGTTAGCTTTCATCGGCACTAACTTGAACTTCTTACCCATGCACCCCCTAGGATTACAAGGGATGCTCCGCCGGGTATCTTCCTATGCACCATTCCCAGAATATGTTTTCTGGAATACTATTTCCAGTCTTGGTGCATTTTTACTGGGTATGTCTACATTACCATTTATCATTAATGCGATCGCTTCCTGGATGCAAGGAGAAAAAGCACCAGACAATCCTTGGCGAGCAATTGGTTTAGAGTGGTTAGTTTCCTCCCCACCTCCTGTAGAAAACTTTGAGGAAATTCCCGTTGTTGTTAGCGAACCCTATGGTTACGGTAAATCAGAACCATTAATTGCTTCTAGCCATAGTCATAGCAACACTTTGACTGTTGACTTATCCACAGAAACAG
Source organism: Calothrix sp. MO_167.B12 (assembly GCA_030066045.1). Lineage (GTDB taxonomy): Bacteria > Cyanobacteriota > Cyanobacteriia > Cyanobacteriales > Nostocaceae > Calothrix_A. Next base: position 2,346 of record JASJCJ010000180.1, on the reverse strand, counting down.
AGGATGCAGAGAGTTTCGTGGATTGACATACTCCCCCTGCTGAAGCGAGGGGGATTCAAAAAGGCTGTTCCTTAGCAGGGTGAACCCGTGCTACTCCACCTTTTCTTCCTGTCTCTTAGGCTCTTAACTAGACGCTTAACCCATGTTTCGCGTCCCCGTCAGACCGCCTCCACAGGCATTTTGTTTAACGTTCAGGAAGTGCCCCTCCCCAAACGGATCTCAATATTATGTTTGGAACAATTACTCTACCGATATCGGCTCTATCGTGCAGGTCGCGTCACCATTACTGATTTCTAGGGTGATATTTGTCTCGACGATCCATGATGGGACTGAGTTGCCCGGTAATAGTTGAGTGCGCTTTACCGCTAACCACATTTTATCACTTGCGTGGTAAAAATAAACGCTCCCGTTGAAACCTGCCGTGTCCTGTTTCATCCCCTCGATAAATCGCAGGGGTTCTCACACTCCCGTATTCTTTTTGATAGATTGCTTGTTGAAGTCTGGGAGAGTGTGGGGAGTGAAGGAGTTAAGGAGTAGGGGCGCAAGGCTTGCGCCCTGGAGTGAATATGAGCCAAAACACATCATCCCATCAACTATCAACTATCAACCATCACCTCATCATCTCATCACTCCTTCCCTCCTATTTCCCTAATTACGAACTACGAATTACGAATTAAACCAATGGACGGTTACATCATTTCCGAGGAGTTACAATCTCCTTTACATCAAACAGGTGGCGAACACGGCCATGATGAAGAAGGCAATAAGATGTTTGGCTTCATTGTCTTTCTTCTATCAGAAAGTGTGATTTTCCTCAGCTTCTTTGCTGGATATATCGTCTACAAAACCACTACCATCGACTGGCTACCAGCAGGTGTATCGGGATTGGAAGTCAAAGATCCTGCTATCAATACAGTAGTACTAGTTGCTAGTAGCTTTGTCATTTACTTGGCAGAACGGGCTTTGCAAAATCATAACTTGAAAGGATTCCGCTTGTTTTTGTTGTTAACAATGGCAATGGGAACCTACTTTTTGATTGGACAAGCCATTGAGTGGAGTAACCTTGAGTTTGGTTTTACTTCCGGTGTCTACGGTGGTATGTTCTACTTACTCACAGGTTTCCACGGTTTACACGTTCTTACCGGCATACTCTTACAAGGGATTATCTTTGCCCGTTCTTTTCTTCCAGGAAACTACGATACAGGTCATTTTGGAGTCAATGCAACTTCTTTGTTTTGGCACTTTGTAGATGTAATTTGGATTGTTTTGTTTCTCCTTATCTATATCTGGCAGTAGATATAGCGCTACGCGCAAGTAATAAGTAATAAGTAATAAGTGAGCCATTGCGGTGGACGGGTTTCCCGGCATAAAGCAAATGGCGCGCCTCTTTCAGAGGAGCTTCGCGTTAGCGAAGCGTATCCGTTCGGCTTTGCCGTGCCCGAAGGGCTTAGGATTCACTCCGAAGGAGTAATAAGTTTACTGTTCATAGGTTTGCTGCATTCAACAATGTCCGCGCCCTAATTGCGTAGTGCTATACTCACTTACTGACACACATCAAAATCCAAAATGGGAGCATCCTATTTTGGATTTTGGATACATTCGCTTCCCTCAGTACAAGCTTTGGGAAAGCTAAATTGGCAGAACAATAATAAATCAGGACTGATATAATGTCCGGTTAAACACTTATAATTAAATGTGGGTTGGGTTTCACTTCGTTCAACTCAATCAAGTCTTAAAAGAATCAGGACTTACGCAATTGTCACAATCGGTGATTGGTGCGTGAGGTTACAAGCCTGATTTACCTGGATCGGTTGGCATGATATAGGAAAAGTTTTCCCATCATAAATAGTTAGGCTGCGATACGCGCAGGGTCAGAATAATTGATAATTCATAATTATTGCCCACGGATGAATCCTCTTTCTTGAACCAAGCAAAGTTTAAAATTTATCCATAAATAAATTTAGGGGCTTGTAACCTCAATTATGAATTAATAATTATTGGGTCAAGCCAGTGGCTTATCCCTTGCTTCCAGAATTCATAAACATGGTGGTGCGTTCCCAGAAATTACCTGGGGAACGCACCCTACAGCTAATTGCTCTTTTTTCAGGGACAGGGCAAATTATTAGCGAATTGTTGCCCAAATTTGAGCAGATCCAGTACCTGAAGATTCCTCTTGTACAGGGATTTCTGCTTGTACTGGAGCCGCAGGAATTAATGTCCCTGGACGATAGAAAAGCCGATTGGGGGAACCAGCAATGACATGAATTTCAAAACAGTTTCCTTGAGAGTCACAAGCAACATGAGTAAATGGGTATTGATTATTATTGTCCTCCGAGTATTGCGTCG
>JASJCJ010000179.1 GCA_030066045.1 Calothrix sp. MO_167.B12 | reverse complement strand
AAATCTGGGTTGAACAAATCCTGGAATGATGCTGCTTTTGGACAGTTTTTTACAATCCTAGAATACATAGCTGGAAAAGCTGGGGCTAGGGTAATAGCAGTAAAACCTGCATATACATCTCAATTACTCGCGTACCGTGACGAGTTTGTCTTCACTGACTGCGGTATCCGTGATTATTGGGATGATAGAGAATCGCTGCTTGTTGACCGCGATGTGAATGCATCTATCAACATAAAGCGCGTTGGGCTGGGGCTGTTCCCAACGATAAAACGCCGTAGAGGGAATCCGGTAGTAACTGAATCTACTACTAATAGTACCTCGAAGGAAGTTCTGGGAGTGTTAAAATTACACCAGAAGCCTACACCGACCTGTACTCAGGCGGTGTAGGTAGTTCACAAATGTTCGTGCCTTAAATGCATAGTGCTATAAAAATATTTTTTGTAACACATGGATCAGAGTTTAAGGAAAAGGGGTAAGACATCTACCCTTAAATCTACCAGTATCAGCAGTTGACTAAATCTTCAGAAACTACAGCTGCAGATTGCTATTATTTACAAATGTGACATCCAAAAATTGTCAATAGATTTACCCCTTTAATCTGAAGGATAGTACAAAAATTTGAGGAACTTGTGAGTATGGTGGGAAAGTTCGGAGTTCGGAGATTATATAACTAATCAACCGGAATAGGTATTAAAAATACGGAATAAATAACTATAATACAGAGATTTAGTAGGTAAATTGTGAAAATAATTGCAAAAGTTCACTATTTTTTAGTTAGCCTATTCATTACAGTAACTATTGCCAGTTTTTGGCAACCATATAACCTAGGAATTGCAACCGCGAATACGGCATACAATAGTGAAAATCAGATCACAAATAGTTCCCAAGGGGAATTGTCTTCTGAGTACTATGTACAGAGTAAAGTACCATCAAAAACCATGTCTGCTGTCAAACCCCTCAATTACCCACCCAGTCGCAAAACAGATCGAGTTGATAATTATCACGGTACTGTGGTTAAAGATCCTTACCGCTGGCTAGAAGATACGGATTCTGAGGAAACAAAGGCTTGGGTAAAGGCACAAAACCAAGTCACTTTCGGCTATTTACAAGCCATCCCTAGTAGGGAAAAAATTAAGCAGCGACTGACGCAGCTCTGGGATTATGAAAAATATGGTATCCCATTTAAGGAAGGTAATAAATACTTCTACTTTAAAAACGATGGATTACAAAATCAAAGTGTCCTGTACACTTTAGATAATTTGGATGCTCAACCTAAAGTACTGCTAGATCCCAATAAGTTATCTGAGGACGGTACGGTTGCTCTATCGGGATTATCTGTTAGCGAAGACGGTAAACTTGTGGCATATGGTATCTCCGCCTCTGGTTCTGACTGGCAAGAATGGAAAGTAAGGGATGTAGAAACAGGCAAAGATTTACCAGATAGACTCCAGTGGATTAAATTTTCTCGTGTTTCTTGGACTATTGATGGTAAAGGCTTTTTCTATAGTCGCTACGATGAACCGAAGGAAAAAAGCAAGTTAGAAGATGTCAATTTTTATCAAAAACTTTATTACCACAAGCTAGGTACTCCCCAATCTGAAGATAGTTTAATTTACCAACGCTCTGACCATAAGGAATGGGGATTTGCTGGGGAAGTTACGGAAGATGGGCACTATCTAATTATCTCTGTTTGGTTGGGAACTGATCGCCGCAATTTAGTTTTTTATCAAGATTTAACTAATCCTAATGGCAAAGTTGTGGAGTTAATTAGTAATTTTGAGGCAGGCTATAGCTTTATCGGTAATGACAAGGATACATTTTATTTCCGGACTGATGCTAAAGCACCGCGAGGTAAAATCATTGCCATTAATACCCAAAAACCAGAGCCAAAACATTGGCGAGAAATAGTGCCCCAGTCAACAGAAACATTGAGGGGTGCGGGTATTCTTAATAACCAATTTGTTGCTAGTTATCTCCAAGACGCTCGCAGTCAAATTAAGATTTTTGACCTTAAGGGTGCATTGGTAAGGCAGGTAGAATTGCCTGGAATCGGTTCTGTTGGTGGTTTTAATGGTAAGCGAGATGATAGGGAAACTTTTTATAGTTTTACAAGTTTTACCACACCGGGAACTGTATATCGCTACGATATGGTAACTGGCAAAAGTCAGGTTTTTAGATCGCCACAAGTTGATTTTCAACCCACAGATTACGAAACTAAACAAGTTTTCTACCAAAGTAAAGATGGTACGAAAATACCGATGTTTATTACCCATAAAAAAGGTATTAAATTAGACAGCAATAATCCTATTTACTTATATGGATACGGCGGTTTTAACGTCTCCCTGACACCCAGTTTTTCCGTCAGTATGTTGGTGTGGATGGAAATGGGAGGGGTATATGCAGTGCCCAATTTGCGCGGTGGTGGCGAGTATGGAGAACAGTGGCATCAAGCCGGGATGAAGTTAAACAAGCAAAATGTGTTTGATGATTTTATCGCGGCGGCAGAATGGTTGATTGCCAACAAGTATACTCAAAAAGGGAAACTAGCGATCGCTGGAGGTAGTAATGGAGGATTGCTGGTAGGGGCTTGCATGACTCAACGTCCAGAATTATTTGGGGCGACTCTACCATCCGTGGGTGTAATGGATATGTTGCGGTTCCACAAGTATACTATTGGTTGGGCTTGGACTTCTGAATATGGTTCCCCGGAAAATAAAGAGGAGTTTCAAGCATTGTATGCCTATTCACCACTACACAACCTCAAACCAGGTACAGCTTACCCCCCAACCATGATTACCACCGCCGAAAGTGATGATCGCGTTGTACCAGCCCATAGTTTCAAATTTGCTGCTGCTCTACAAGCGGCTCATGCTGGTGATGCTCCGGTATTAATTCGCATTGAAACTAAAGCAGGACATGGTGCAGGTAAACCCACAACTAAAATTATTGAGTCAGCAGCAGATAAGTGGGCATTTTTGGTGCAGAACCTAGAAATGTAAGTTAAGCAGTTAAGCAGTTAAGCAGTTAAGTGTTTACTTAAACCCTCGATGTTATGGGGTATTTTAGCAATGGCTATCAGCGGCTGCTTTTGGGTTATCTCTGTTTTGTGCTTATGTGTCCCGGTTGATTTATTCTGCCGATGAGTCTTATTTTTGCGATTTTTTCGGCGGCGACTCAAGTTCAGCTTTTTGATGATCCGCCCCATGGTCGGTCTACTCACCCTCACTCCTGTTATCTGTTCCAGTTGGTAGCACAACTGCAATAAAGTTGCACCTTTATTTTTTTGCACTAACTCAGCTACCACTGACATCTGCTCTGGATTCAATTTTGGTGATTGACCACCACCATGAGGTTTTGGCTCTAATGTACCGCAGCTACGATACCTCTTTAATAAGCCTTGGACAAAACTTAAGCTCACCCCAAATCTTTGAGCAATCTGTCTTTGAGAGCCTTCTTGCTTGGTGTAAGCATTTATTATTCTTTGGCGTAAGTCTCTGGAATAAGGTTTCATAATCAATATGACATAAATAATAAGTTGTCTTAATAACCCTTTCCATAAATCCAGCATCCAGGAATTGAAATCGTTATTCAGATATTTGAATATTTCCTTAACTGATAACTGATAATTTTTTGATCAATTTTCCTGTTGCTTAGAAGGAAGGCTATCTAAGGTCGAATAAATGAATTTCTCCCACTCCCGACAAGCGATCGCGGCTTGGGAAAGTTTGCGGATATCAGATTGTGCTTCTACTGATTCCCTGTCTCTGCCTAACTCAAGATTGACTATGGATTTGGCTATCTTTTTTTGATGCTCTTGGCATATCTGATTACAGATATCATCCGTCATGCGAATCAGCCATGTTTCGAGATCGGTAACTTTTCCCGCTGCCTCTGGTAATCGATTCCATACTTTAAGCATTACTTGATTAAATGCGTATTCGGTGTTCTCATAGTTACTATCCATACTGTTATGACAGTGTTTATAAATATTTTGTTGATGTTGAATCCATAACTGCCAAAATGCTGTCATATCTCTCCGAACAAGCCTGGTTAAAAGCGTCTTTTCTTCAAAATCAACTTGATTTATGAGGGTGGTTAATTTCTTTTTCCAGGAACTGTAATAGATATGGTTCAGGGTAATTTTCATATTATTTGGATAATTTCAAATTAAAAAATATTCAAAAAAACTAAAATTTAGCAACTTATTGCCAAAAAGATAATTTAAAAATTGACTCCTCATCACCATCTATGTGATGCATTAGAGCTTGATTATAGTTTGTACCTTTCCAGCAACATACACAACCTAAGTTTAGGGTTTTAAGTAGAAAGCTTTAATTACAAATGATTGGCCAAATTTCCGATGTTTATAGAGGGGCTTAAGATCGGATAATTGGCTTTTAAGAAAAAATCCGAAGTTTAGGGTTTTAAGGGTGAAACCCATACCATTTAAGGTCGGAGGTAGTAGGTGGGAAAACTGGAACCTGTCATGCACTTGCGGGGGGTGAGAGGCTGATTTTTGTTTTAACTAACCCCTAGGGCATTTTTTCCAACCTGACATTAACCTCAATAGGAGGTTGGGGAGCCACTCCATTGCGGAGGATTAACCCTTATCTCCTCAGCCTTCTGGGCATGGCAGCTAGGGCGTGTTTTCAAACCCAAAATTGGCATAAATTGTAGGTTGGGGAGCCACTCTTGTGCGCGGGTTCCCCGCGTTGAGAGAAGTGGCGTTTGAGGAACGTAGACGCGGAGCGGCTTCTCGAAGAGTAACCCAACATTCTTCGTTCATTTGTTGGGTTTCACTTCGTTCTACCCAACCTACACGATAGTTTGAAAACAGACCCTAATCCACTTGGGGAGTGGCGTGAGATCCAAAGACCGTACTGCCTCACCGCTGTTGCGTCTACGCTATGGCTCTACCCAGCCCAGAAATGAGCTGGAAAACAGTCCTGAGTATGGTGTGGGGAAGTTAAAAGTTAAAAGAATGTAGAATTGTGTTTTGCAACGGGGATTTTACTCCGACGCAAAACGTGCTGCTTGTAGAAGCAGGGGAATTTAACCCCAAAGTTGGTAAAAACTCACCCATACAAAAATGTTGTGTTCTCTGGCTTTGATCTTTTATAAATAGTTGGTTTATGTTTGCTGATCTATACTAGGCAGTGGCAAAATAGTGTAAATAACCTTTATTAATGTGCATATCATAATATTATCTAAAGATAAAAATTTTGTATACTTGCATATTCCTGTGAGAAAGTAAAATAATACATTGAACAATTTTTTGAAGTCCAGTTGCAGGATAGATTAAAAATCAATTTTTAGATCCGATTAAACTAGCTAAAGTATAAAATTTGAATGTGATATTTCAGAACGATTTTGGGCGAGACCAGAGAAAGCACAGACGTAAACGAGGTGTAATCTTAACTACACAAGGATCACAAAAGCTGTTTGCAGCTAGATCTCAAACAGAATTAGAGGAGAATAGCGGCAAGCGTTACACCTTGGAAGCCATGAGCGATCGCACTGGTTTATCTGTAGACACCATCATGAAGGTTTTAAAATGTGAATCAGGGGTAGATAAGCAAAGTTTGAAGTCTTTTTTCCAAGCTTTTGGTCTAAAGTTAGAAAAAGACGATTATGATTTTCCTCAATCTCAGGGTGATCAAGTTCCCCAGCCACCTTTCAACCCAAAACCACCACCAGAAGTACCACCAGAGTTTCCTGAAGGTCAAGTACCGTTAAATTCCCTTTTTTATCTAGAGAGACCATTAATAGATACCAAATGTTATGAATTAATTTTGCAACCAGGAGTACTGTTGCGTATCAAGGCTCCCAGACGAATGGGGAAAAGCTCACTAATAGCTCGAATCATACATCAGGGCGATTTACAAAAGTATAAAACTGTTTATGTAAGATTTTACATGGCAGAGAAAGCTGTTTTCCAAAGCTTAGATACATTCTTGCAATGGTTTTGTGCCAGTATTACTGTCGAATTAGGATTGCCCAAACGTTTAGGTGATTATTGGGATGAGCTTTTTGGTAGTAACATTAGCTGCAAAATTTATTTTGAGCAATATCTGCTACAGCAAATAGCAGAACCGATAGTTTTAGGTTTGGATGATGTGGATTGTCTGTTTCAATATCCCAACTTGGCTGATGAGTTTTTTGGATTATTGCGAACCTGGCATGAAGAGGGGAAGAATCGGCAGATTTGGCAGAAATTGCGGTTAGTGGTAGCACACTCGGCAGAAGTATATATTCCTCTGAATATCAACAGATCCCCGTTTAATGTTGGGGTACCCATAGAGTTACCACCATTTACCCAAGAGCAAGTGCAAGACTTATGCCAGCGCCACAAATTAGATTGGTCAAATCAAAAAGTGAAGGCTTTAACTGAACTGGTGGGAGGAAATCCATACCTAATTCGGTTGGCACTGTATCATATTTATCATCAACGTGTGACATTGGAGCAAGTTCTGCAAACATCTCTCACCTCCCCTGGTATTTATAGCGATCGCTTACAAGCACAACTAATGAGCTTAGAACAGGAACCGGAGTTACTGTTGGCATTGTCACAAGTGGTTAATAGTCAGACTCCTGTAGAACTGGAATTAGTAACAGCCTGCAAATTACAAAGTATGGGGCTAGTACATTTGCAGGGAAATAAGGCAAGTGTTAGCTGTAAATTATACTTGAATTATTTTCGCGATCGCCTCAGCTAACAACTGCTAAGTTAGAATTAATGGCTCTCAACTTAGTTGGCAATTAAAGGCAACTCTTAACAGGGAACAGGCAATAGTGAAGGCGTTGGACGAGGATTTAAACCCCGTCCAACGCAATCGTCCCACTCATGACGGGGCACCAGACCCACTGGTGGGTCGAGGGAACTCAAGGGCAACAACCTTTGTTCCCAACCAACTAACCCAACTGTTGCCCGTTGCCCGTTGCCTGTTCCCTCGACCGAAGGTCGGTCAGTTTCCCAATCCTACTCCTAGTATTGCTTTAGTAGATTTAAATCCTAATAGTCTGGAATATACTGCACAGCGCATACATCGATATCAACCGACTACTTTATTTGCTGATATTTTCCAACCATTGCCTTTAGAATCAACTTTTGATTCCATTGGCATCAACTACTTATTGCATTGTCTTCCTGGTAATAATATTTTGAGTAAAAGTGTTGTTTTCAGAAATCTTAAAGCTTTGCTCAATGATGGTGGTGTTATTTTTGGGACAACCATTCTTGGACAAGGAGTATCACACAATTTCTTCGCCCGAAAATTAATGCGTACATATAATGCTAAAGGAATATTTGATAATACCAATGATACTCGTGAAGATTTAGAAATAATTCTCAAAGAACATTTTCGTACTTACGATATCCAGATTGTAGGTTGTGTTGCTTTTTTTGCAGGGTGGAAATAAGAAGCCCCATCCGCTTGTGCGGTGGGGTAGTTCACAAATATACAAATTCAACCTGGAATATTGACCGACCTTCGGTCGAGGGAACAGGCAACGGGCAACGGGCAACAGTTGGGTTAGTTGGTTGGGAACAAAGATTGTTGCCCTTGAGTTCCCTCGACCCACCAGTGGGTCTGGTGCCCCGTCATGAGTGGGACGATTTCGTTGGACGGGGTTTAAATCCTCGTCCAACGCCTTCACTATTGCCTGTTCCCTGTTAAGAGTTGCCTTTAATTAGGGAACACCAAAAAAGAAATGATCCAAGTTTGTGGAATACGCATCTTCCTCGTCCAATGCATAGCAGGCGAGATGCCTGCTCCACCAGAATTTTTTGGATGTTTAATTGGAAGTTCCTGATGAGAAAAAATTTAGACAGTGGTAATGTCTTTTTCCTTTTCTGCCAGTAATTCGTCTATTTTGTTAGTGTACTTATTGGTCAATTTTTGTAGTTGATCTTGTTGGTCTCTGGATTCGTCCTCAGATATTTCCGAACTTTTTTCTTGTTTGCGAATAGAGTCCAAAGCATCGCGACGGATGTTACGAATTGCAACCTTCCCTTCTTCTGCATACTTAGCAGCCAATTTTACCAATTCCTTGCGGCGCTCGCTAGTCAGGGGTGGAATGTTTAACCGAATCACAGAACCGTCATTACTAGGGGTTAAACCCACATCTGACATAGAAATTGCCTTTTCAATCAAGCCCATACTGCCCTTATCATAGGGCTGAATCATGATTGTGGTGGCATCGGGAGTACTAATATTCGCCAGGGATTTTAAAGGGGTTGGTGCCCCATAGTAGTCTACCATTACCTTGTCTAAGAGACTGGTGTTAGCGCGACCTGTACGAATTGTGTTAAAAGACCTTTTAGTCGCTTCAATGGTCTTTTGCATCGTACTTTCAGCTTCAGATAATTTCACAGGAACCTCCAACAAGGGTGCCGATAGCTTCTCCCATAACTGCACGATGAATATTACCACGGGCAGTTAGGTCAAATACAAGAATAGGAATATTATTTTCTTTACATAGAGCGATGGCAGTACTATCCATGACTCGCAAATCCTTTGCCAAAACATGGGCATAGGTCAGACTTTGGTAACGTTTGGCCTGAGGATATACATGGGGATCGGCATCATAGATTCCGTCTACTTTGGTCGCTTTAAAAATGACTTCAGCATCAATTTCAGCTGCCCGTAGTGCCGCCGTAGTATCAGTGGTAAAGAAGGGATTTCCCGAACCCGCACCAAAAATTACCACCCGGTTTTTTTCCAGGTGGCGAATGGCACGGCGGCGGATATAAGGTTCTGCAATTTCCTGCATAGCGATTGCAGTTTGCACTCTAGTTTGAATCCCTACTCTTTCGAGGGATTCTTGTAGCGTCATGGCATTCATTACCGTGGCAATCATCCCAATATAGTCAGCGGTTGCTCGATCCATTCCCGCTGAAGCTGCTTTCACACCACGAAAAATATTGCCGCCACCAACGACAATTGCTAATTGTACGCCGGTAGCTATCACTTCTGCTACTTCCTCGGCTATTTCTTTGACCACTTCCGGGTCAATTCCATAACCCATATTTCCCATTAAGGCCTCACCGCTTAATTTCAGTAAAACCCGTCGGTAATGTGTTCCCATGAAGTTCAGCTCGATCAGAAATTTGTAATTGCCTCCAGTTTAAGATAACAGTGAGGGTGACTATCTGTCTCTAGTCGCGCCAGATTAAAGGAGTACCTATAGGTTTAGTTTCTTTGTTGACTATTTCTTTTCCTGCCAATAAGGAAACAACTGCATTTCTCAGATAATTAATTCTCACAGATTTGTAGTTTTTAGGGCTATCATCAATCAAGCCTTTGTAGCGGACAACCCCATTCTGATCTACGAGGAAAGCTGTAGGCGTTGTTTTAGCACCAAAACTGCACGTTACATCTTGGGTTGAGTCCCACAAGTAGGGAAAATTTAATCTATGTTTGCAGGCAAAGATTCTCATATTCTCAAAGCCCTCCATAGGTCTCCCCAAAACATTGCTGCCATTCACTCCTATCAAACTAAAGCCCAATGCAGCAAATTCTGTTTGCAGATGTTTCAATCTATCTAGATAACCTTTCACATAAGGACATTTATTGCCCATAAAAATTACAGCAATTACCTGATATTTATTCAAATACCGACTCAGGTGGTATACTCGCCTATCGACTCCTGGCAGTTCAAAATCTGGTGCATAGCTCCCTATAGATGTATCGATTGTATCTAAAATATTCATGTTATTATTTTTCGGCTCAAAGGAACTAAGTAAGTATCAAAATATATTTAAATTAACGGTCAATTCCCAATTGCGACTCAATTCTGAGTAAATTACTGGTATATCGCACTATGTAGTTAGGTGCTTACAATTGAATTAGGCAGTTAGAGTTGGAGGCAGAAGGCAAAAGAAAATGTATCTCACTCAGATAAGAACAGCTGTATATTCCATAAATTTTAGAAAGCTATTTTGCCGCTGTACAGTGGGAAACTACTGAATTTGACCGAAATCTTCTGCCAACAAATACGAAAATTTTTTCATTACCAAGTATGAAAAAGGGTTCTTTCCCCTACACCCTACACCCCTTTTTCAACCGGATGACGCGCTTAAGCGGGGACACACCGGACGCGGAGCGCTCTGTGTCCGGTGCCCCGTGTCTGGGGCGATAAGCCCCAATAGTCCTCCTCCCCCATCAAAATCTGCGATTTGATGGCTGCCGATTGGTGGGCATCTCAAGCCCCCACCACATCGGTGGAGGAGTGCGTCTCTTCTTGACGCTAGAGCGCACGCAATGTGCCCCTACTCACCGTTTCTTAACTATTTTCAAGTTAGTCCCACTCTGCTCCAAGACGCGCGAAGCGCGTCTACATGAACTTTGGTACACAACCTGCAGATGAAAATAATTCCCTAACTCTGGGCGGGGAAACCCCGCCCCTAATCCTTCCCTCCTTCACTCCTTCCCTCCATCACTCCCTATTTTCAAGCTAGCCCCCATGGTCAAATCCCACAACCATCATTAGTCGAAACGTCGGGCTAAAGCCAGAAGAGGTCACCTTTAATCCCCTGTTTAAAGATTAGGGTTCTAACACTCCGATTATGTTTCGATAGAATGGAAAATAATTCGGAAAATCTATAAAGTAATCCTTAGGATAGATTGCAAAAATTGTAAAGATTGGTATATCGAACCTATTCACTTAGATATCTCCAGCTTTAACTGACCTTGATGAAGGTCACTGATATACTGTTGTGCCTGATGTAAGAATTGTTTATCGATCTGTGGTTTTAATTCCTTACTGGAGGATTTTTAATTTGATCGGGCACAGTGTTTATGAATCAATTATTTTGAATTTATTATGACTTCCAGCATTTTACTAAACTCCACAAAAACCTGGACTTGGCAAAACTTTCGTATTTGTTATCAAACCCAAGGAGTAACTGGACCTGTGGTACTTATGGTTCATGGTTTTGGTGCTTCTTGGGGACATTGGCGAAAAAATATTCCTTCCCTGGCTCAGAACTGCCGGGTTTATGCCATTGACTTACTTGGTTTTGGCGGTTCTGATAAACCCAAACCTGGTGATATAAATTATACGTTTGAAACTTGGGGACAACAGATTGCTGATTTCTGCCGCGAAGTAATTAAGGAGCCTGTTTTTTTAGTTGGGAATTCTATCGGTTGTATTGCGGTAATGGAAGCGGCAGTTAACAATGCTGATATTGCTTTGGGTGTGACATTAATTAACTGCTCCCTACGACTATTACACGATCGCAAACGGGCAAATCTATCTTTCTTCCGTCGCGTTGGAGCGCCATTACTACAAAAAATTCTGGCAATTAAACCTATTGGTAAGTTGTTTTTTCGGAGAATTGCCAATCCCCAAACCATAAGAAAAATTTTACTACAAGCTTATGTGAATCGTGAAGCGGTGACAGATGAGCTTGTAACCATGCTTACCACCCCTACAAAGGATTCTGGGGCAGCAGATGTGTTTCTTGCCTTTACAGCTTATTCTAGTGGACCCTTAGCAGAAGATTTGTTACCTAGGTTGAAGTGCCCAGCCATTATTTTGTGGGGATGTGCCGATCCTTGGGAACCGATTCAACTGGGTAGAGAATTAGCTAATTTTCCCCAGGTACAAAAATTTATTCCCTTGGATGGGGTTGGGCATTGTCCTCAAGATGAAGCTCCTGAAGTGGTTAATCCAATCTTACAAGATTGGATTTGGGAGCGATCGCGCTCCATCGGTAAAGTGAACTTCATTGAACCTCACAGGAATTGAAGTCCCATGATTCCTGCCTAGATGTCTCCAGATCATGATTGGTGCTTCTCAAAAAAATTGTTTTCGTCACGGTGAGTTAGTACTCCATCCCTTTTCCCCAACTTCAAGTAACTAAGGAAACTTTAGGGGGTCACTCGTCAATCCAAAACCCAAAATCTGAAATTGTATACTGCTTTCCAGAAACACGAGCCGAAACCCTTGCAAAATCCAGCTTTTTAATTTTGAGTATTTCTTTCAATAGTAGCGAGGGGGTTTAATAATGCGTGAATGCGTGACTTCCCCCTCGTGGGGGTGCTTTCAAGAAACACGGGGAGAAGGTTAAAGGGGAAAGGGTAAAGGATAAGATTTTTCGTGTTTCTTCCATTCATAGCGAAGGGATTTAATTCTTATTACTTATTACTTATTACTTATTACTTATTACTTATTACTTCCCCCTTATGGGGGCTAGTAACGACCTTGATATTGAACCGGATTGTTTAACATTTCCCTTTGTTCTAAGTAATCGCGACCCACTTGTACGCTAATGTCGGAATTGAGATTACCAGTACTTTCTACCCTAACTTCTCCTAATCCCAAAACAGTACGCACGGATTCCGCGCTATTACCATCTCCCTGCTGGGCAACAATGCGAGTTGTCTTTAAGGGTAGTCCCACACTTTTGGCAATGTAAACATTACCATAGCCGGCTCTGCGGAGCATTCTGATCAAGGGTCTTAAGCTGACCTCATCACTACCTGTATAATCTTGGATGGCGACTCGCAATGTTCCTGGATCTGCCATTTGTGCCAATTCTTCAGATTCTAAGTCAAAATACTGACTCATCAGTGCCGGAATCTTTCTCCGTTTAGGTAACCAGTAACTAGCCTTATATTTCTTGGGATTACTAAAACGACCAGGAATCATTAACATTTGCATATTCGAGCGATTAGTGCGCGCTCCAAATCCCACTAATGCGAATAACTCCTCTAAAGTTAAATTAGTATCAATATTTTCCTTAACTACATTGAGAATTTGGGGTAGTTGGGTTAAAGTTCCAGGATTCAGGCTTTGCTCCATCAATGCCCGCATTACCATTTGCTGGCGTTGAATCCGACCAATATCTCCGAGATTATCTCGGCGAAAACGTAATAATTGTAATGCTTGGTCGCCATTGAGATGTTGTTTACCAGCCTTTAAGTTAATGTACAAATGTTGGGAATCATCCTGATACTTCATATCCTTGGGTACATTAACCGTTACCCCTCCCAAGGCATCGATCAGTTTGCCAACTCCTAAAACATTAATACGGACGTAGCGATCGATTCCTACTCCACCCAAAAACTCACTTACAGTTTTAGCTGTTAAAGCCGGACCCCCTTCACGGTTGGCAGCATTAATTTTTTTGATGCCATGTCCTTCAATGGAAACGCGGGTATCCCTGGGAATAGAAAGCATGACTAATTTTTTCTTTTGCGGGTCAAATCTAATTAAAAGCATGACATCCGCAAGCCCATCAAAGGAATTAACCTGGGGTAAATATCCCAACTTTTTGGTTTCTTCCTCAGATTGATTTATATCGGGGGGTAGAACGCTCATCCCCATTACTAAAACGTTAACG
This sequence comes from Calothrix sp. MO_167.B12, assembly GCA_030066045.1. Classification (GTDB taxonomy): domain Bacteria; phylum Cyanobacteriota; class Cyanobacteriia; order Cyanobacteriales; family Nostocaceae; genus Calothrix_A. The sequence continues at coordinate 7,170 of JASJCJ010000179.1, read as the reverse complement.
GGACGGGTTAATTCCGAAAAACGCAGTCCTTCACCAGAAATACGATTTTTGTCAAATACTGCGGCTTCATCGGCACTGAGGTTTGCCTGCATTAATGGTTTGCTGGTTAAAGAGACTGCCAGTAATGCTCCTGCAGTAGCTGACACTAGAGCAATACCCGTCATACCCATCCAAAACCAGATCCAGCGACCTGGCTGAGATTTTTGACGATGTTGATTTGTAGGGAGAGACACTTTTACTGTATCGGATTTTTTTGCCGAGGTTCTATTAGTAGTCACTGACTTCCTCACACTTACTCATAAATTTAGATCGATCCTTTACCAAACAGCGGACAAATCAAGTCATCATAACTAGATTTTATTTAACAGTGTTAATAGCTCTACTTTTGTGTCCATGAAAACACAGGTAGTAGTATCTTGTTTTATTTATATGTCAGTTATTCAAAAATACTCAATTCTCCTTGGGAGAGGCTACGCGATCAAAAGTATGGCAACATTAAACCAGATTTGACTAGATTTTTGACTAGATAATCTGAATTTTGGCAAAGATTTAAGTATAAATACTGTAATTTATAACTGGGATTACATATTAAGACAAGTACTTATTTCCAAATACTTCTGCAAGATCGCTAAATCCGGGTAAGCGTTTTGATTTACCCTTGACTGTGCGAATCATTAACCAAATACTGACGATGAAATAACCAGAAGTGAGAAAGCTGTTGAGGAGTAGTAAACGTAGGGTAAATAATTCCGAAGTAGTTGTCGCCCCAGTTGATAACAGCAGGTTCCCCAAAAGCCAGGTAAGTGCCAAAGTAATGGACAGACGACTAGCACTCAATTGTTCCCGAGTTCCCTGACGGCGGTATAGAGTCCACAAAGAAGGGAAAAAACCAATAATAGGGGTTAAATATATGAGTAGATGGGCTTTAGGGGTAGGTTCTGGGGTAGAAGTGGGATAGTGGCGCATTGGGTAGATATTTTTCGTATGTTTAATGGGACTGTTCATCCTAAACTAGGAGAATGAAGAGTTTAATTTTGTTAGAGATAATAAGCTATAGGCAGAATCTAATTTATTTCTATCCCGTATCCGGATAAAAATGCAGACAGGCAAGCTTCTTGAGTGGTGGCAAACCCTTACTCCAATAGCAAAAATCGGCGCGATTGCATTGTTTGCTCCGTTATTAGTACTCAATGGCTGGGCGGTTTCAGTAATTTTTGATTACTTTCACTCCCTAATTGTTATTTTAGTCGGAGCATCAGTGTTAGCATTTTTACTAAATTACCCTGTCAGCTTGATGGAAAGTCAAGGTGCTAAGCGCGAACAGGTTGCTATTCTCGTATTTTTACTAGCATTATCAGTTTTGTTAGCTTTAGGGGTAACCTTGTTCCCCCTGGCTTTAACTCAGGCTCAACAATTGGTGGCACGTTTACCAGAGCTAATTGACTCTGGGCGATCGCAACTAATGATGTTGAATGAAAAGGGGGAAATTTTTGGTGTACCAATCAATCTTGATGTCCTACTCGGGCAAATCAATGATCGCGTCAAAAGCCAACTACAAGCGATCGCTGGACAGGTTCTTAATTTAGCTGTGGTCACGTTTACCAGCCTCCTAGATTTTCTCCTGACTATGGTGCTCACTTTCTATCTCCTGCAACATGGAGATGAGTTGTGGCAAAGTTTAATACAGTGGCTGCCTAGAAAATTCCGTGAACCTTTTTCTGAGACAGTCCGTCTCAGTTTTCAGAATTTCTTTATCAGCCAGCTAATTTTAGCTGTTTGTATGGCATCTGCCCTGATTTCCCTATTTTTATGGTTGAAGGTGCCATTCGGACTCCTGTTTGGTTTAACCATTGGGGTGATGGCACTTGTACCATTTGGCGGTTCTGTGGGTATTGCCCTCACCACATCCCTAGTTGCTCTACAAGATTTCTGGATGGGTATGCGGGTACTCATGGCGGCGGTAATTGTTCAGCAAATTTTAGAAAATTTAATTGCACCCAGAATTCTCGGTAGTTTCACTGGTTTAAATCCGGTTTGGGTATTAATTTCTGTGTTGACAGGAGCTAGAATCGGCGGTCTTTTGGGTGTAGTTGTGGCTGTCCCTACTGCTGTTGTGATTAAAACTGCTTTGATTGCTCTACGCCTCCCTCACGCCAATAATGACCATGATGAGATTAATTCTGAAGATAAAACAACTGCACCTGGCGATCAACAAGATTCATCGACCACTGAACCACGAAATTCAGTTAATGTATCTGAGGCAACTTGAATAAGTAATAAGTAATAAGTAATAAGTAATAAGTAATAAGTAATAAGTAATAAGTATTTTGGCTTGACCACACATTTTCCCTTCACCCGAGTGATGGAGTGAGGGAGTGATGGAGTGAGGGAGTGAGGGAGTGAGGGAGTGAAGGAGTGAAGGAGTGAGGGAGTGAGGGAGTGAAGGAGTGAAGGAGAATATTAATCTAAAATCTAAAATCTAAAATCCAAAATCTAAAATCTAAAATCCAAAATTGGCTGGTTATGGTTCTATAATAGAACCCAGAAATAAGATAGTTCCTGTTTGGCGATCGCGAATTGCACAGAAGAAAGGGCGGTTGACAATCATTTGAAATGGCTCGGGCTTTTGTCTTACCGATGTTGCTACTATGCCCACAGAGGTAGCTGCTGCTGCTTCGGTACCCTCTTCATTAACTTCTACAAAGGTTTTATGTTTAACCTCGCTAATAGCCAGGTTTTGCCCAATGCCGGAGAAATCAGCGGTGTTACTAAATGCCTCTCCCATACCTAAGGCTGTTAATGCCTGCTGTAGTTGTACTTCATAATCAATTTTCAACCGGGGTAAGCGAATTGCACCTTCTCTAGTACGAAACTGAGACATCCATGCTTCCCAGTTTTTCCCATTCAGGTTTTGATAAAGAGCCTGCAAATTAGAATTTTGTTTAGGTAAGAAAATATAAAAGCCAATTTTGCCATCTTCACCATAGGGTATATTCACAGCTTGAAAATTTTCCGTTTCCAAGTACTGGTAGTCACCACTTTGGGACATCATCGGCACTTTTTTTGCTTGACCAGATAACAATTGAAACGGATATGGAGTAGTTTGTTCGGGGTCAAACTTTCTTGTCCACTGACCTTGGAAATATATGGCATTAATTAGAAATAAAATCTGATTTGGTGGTATTTGGTTAACTATTTGCTTGATTTTTCCACCTGTATTATTACTGACCCAGTTATTGATTTTATTTACTGCTCCAGGATTAGCAAAGTCTAAATTAGTTACCTGTGCTTGGTAAAAATTTTGATTGGTTTGCAGAAAATCCGGATTAATGCTGATATTCTTATTTGCCCATAGGGAGTTGGCAATAGTTAACTTAACTCCTGGATCGGGGTTTTCTAGAAGTTGCTTTAATGCCCGATTAGAATCATTGATGTTTGGTAGTGCTAACCCTTCTAACTCCAATGCTCTAGCCATTGCTTGTTTTGTAGTACTCCTAGCACCGTTGTAAGTCATGGCTAAAGCGATCGCTATACTAGAAGGAGAAATAAAAATGTTTTGATTGAGAGCTTTTTTGTCAACAGCGGAAAACAGTTTCAATCCAAACTTTGTGTTTGCAGCAATTATTTTGTTATCTGGATTGAGTTTTTTTTTGCTATGGGGTATTCAGAGGCAGTTGAGCGCGATCGCTCAAGATTTTTGGTACTATTTTTGCTATTACCATTAACCGGAGAGCATCCTAATACACTCATCAGAACAACCCCAGCAGCAGCTAGCACATATCGCCTCCCCAACTTTACACCATAACGCCTTTGCAGGAAAATTTCTCTGGGATTACTTAATTTATGCTTCATCTAAAAATCTCCGGGAGTGTGGAAACCGTGGTCTTTAGAGCACTGAGGAAACACGACACGGCTAATTTATTAGCCGTACCCCTTTCGGGGATGGGTAAGCAGAGGAGTAGTACTTACCCACTTCCCTGTATGCCGGGAATCGCCTTGCTAATCCAGTAAAGTGCGCCGGACTGCGTCCCGCTTCGCTAACGCCAATGTTATCAGTCGGCACTTCCTAAACGCACTGCCTTACCCCTCGTAAAGCTATTTAACGCTTAGGTTCTAGAGCTTGGAACTGGCGAACCTACGCATTCCAAGGTAGGAACTTTGGCACTTGCTGATAACGTAGTCAGTTAAGACTTAGGCTGGTCAGCTACCTAAAGATAGGGGCTTGAAGCTCCGCCTCTTTAGAGCGGGGTACTGACGTTGCAACCTGAATTGTCACAGTCTGTATACTGACTATGACATCTCTAGAGGCTTTCCAGCAGGCGGTTACACTTTTCGCAACAAGTCCTTCAATTTTGGATTTTGGATTCATATTCCCCCACACTCCCTCACTCCATCACTCCTTCCCTCCATCACTCCCTCACTCCATCACTCCTTCCCTCCTTCACTCCCTCACTCCCTCCATTCCCCACCAAGCCAAAGCATAGGATTGAGTTGCTTCATTAATCTGTTGCTGAAAATGAACCCGGATCTTATATTTACCAGTGGTGGGAACGGGACAAAAAATGTGTTCTACGCTATCAACAAAGCTGATAGAGGAGCAAACAATACCATTTTTATTATTTTTGGCATCGGCTTTAACTAGGTAAAGGTCAAGGTTATTTAAGCCACGATTACGAAAAATCTCTCCTGCATCGTATTGACCATTTTTATTCCTATCCCTCAATTCCACTAACCGATTCCAAACCAAAGTAATAGAAACAAAACTATTTTTTTGTAAAGGCTTGCCTAAGGTGTATTCCACTGCATTATCAACATTGACTCGGTGATAATCCCAACCTATTACAGGAGCTTTTTGGGATGGGCGCCATTGCCCTGCACTAAACTGTTTATAGGCCCGAAATGAATTTAAATGACCCGTTCCCATTTGGTCACTGAGGGGAATTTTCGGATTTTTATAAGCATTAGACTCTAGCCAACCTTGACTTTGTTTGTCAATCATGGTGCGAGTCATTCCTAGCCTTAAACCATCACCATTATCTTTGATTTTTTCGGCAGAATTGAGTAATACTGCTTTCATCACTTGATGACTGCGAGCCGCAATAGTCCAACCGGGCTGTTTTTTTCTTAATTGCCGATCACTAAATTCTTGCAATAATGCCACAGTTCCTGTAATTTGAGGGGTTGCAAAACTGGTTCCTGTGACTTTTCCTCTCTTGCTATTAGCTTTGAGTACGGGAATATTACTACCGGGAGCTACTATGCCAATTGCTCCTCGTCCCCCTAAATTAAATTCCTTACCAACTAATCTCCTGCCAAAACCTTCATTCATCATCGCCAGGTTGGATACGTCAACTTTTTGAAACATACCTCCCCGAATGGAAGAAAAAGCAACGTTCACCGCATTATAGTTATCGGTGGGAATGGGAATGCCACCCTTACCCTGATTGCCAGCGATCGCATACAAAACATTATGTACCCTGCTAGACCAATCAATACATTGAGTTAATAAAGCATTACCATCTAATAAGGGATCTGGTCGCGGATCTCGGTTGAGAGGCTCACCAAAACTGAAATTAATGGCACGCACATCCCCACCATTTTGTAAAGCAATATGTTGGGCAGATAAACATTCCTGGTCCTGTGCCGAAACTTTGCTAGAACCCACAGCCGATGAATATAACCGCGCCCCAGGAGCCACTCCCGGAAAAGCTTTATGCCTACTGACCATAATCCCTGCCACATTGTAAGCATGATTATCCACACCCCGATTGGATTTAGCTGGTTGATTGCGGCGAAACACTCCAGCCAAGGAAATAGACCGATTCTTAGATACTGCTTTATCCCATCCAAACATCCCCGGACGGCCAATTTCCACCTGACCAATGGCAATTTTGCGACCTGTTAGATCATAAGGGGGTTTATGTAACCTCAAAACATCAATGCCGCTAATATTCAGGTGAGTTAATGAAGCGATCGCAGGTAAACTCCAATAAGAAATACTAAACCCCACAATTAGTAAAGATAATTTTTTGAACATATTAGCTAGCAGTTATTAGTTATTTACATTTCATCTTATTGGTTTACGAATCAATAAACTAGATTTAAAAATTAAGATATTGCTCAATATTTTGTTACGATACTTACAGACGAGAACGCATCAAAACCCACTAGCCATGACCAAAACCAATAAATCCACTGTAATTGCTCCCTCCATCCTTTCCGCAGATTTTAGCCGTTTAGGAGACGAAATTCGGGCGGTAGACGCTGCTGGAGCCGATTGGATTCACGTCGATGTAATGGACGGTCGATTTGTCCCTAATATTACGATAGGTCCTCTGGTTGTGGAGGCTATTCGTCCGGTTACCAAGAAACCTCTGGATGTTCACTTAATGATTGTGGAACCGGAAAAGTATGTGGAAGGCTTTGCTAAAGCAGGAGCAGATATTATTTCCGTACACTGCGAGCATAATGCATCTCCCCACTTACATCGTACTCTTTGTCAAATTAGAGAATTAGGTAAGCAAGCAGGGGTAGTACTCAATCCTTCCACCCCTTTGGAATTGATTGATTACGTCTTAGAAGTATGTGACCTAATTTTGATTATGAGCGTCAACCCTGGTTTTGGCGGTCAAAGTTTTATCCCCACAGTAGTACCCAAAATCCGCAAACTGCGTCAAATGTGTGATGAACGCGGTTTAGATCCTTGGATTGAAGTGGATGGAGGATTGAAAGCAAATAATACTTGGCAGGTTCTAGAAGCTGGAGCAAATGCTATTGTTGCTGGTTCTGCGGTATTTAAGGCTCCTGATTATGCTGAAGCTATTAATAACATTCGCAACAGCAAGCGTCCTTCTCCTGAACTAGCTCAGGTTTAATGATTCTGTTGAGTTAGAAAATTTGTAACAAGTCATAGGGTGCGTGAGCCGTAATGCCACGCACTCTTTTTTATACAGGTTTTGGAAGTTAGTCAAGAGGTATTTATATCATGTGCGGATGAATACTTATAAAACCTTACCCGCCTGGGTTGCCCTCTCCTTATTCAGGATGCTGCTGGCGAATAGTAGGTTTGACCCCTCACCAGGCTAAAAGCTGGGGATTATTGTCATAATTTGGACTTGTTTTTTCTGCCCCCACTCCCCCACTCTCCCACTCCCCCACTCCCAAGAGGGT
>JASJCJ010000178.1 GCA_030066045.1 Calothrix sp. MO_167.B12 | reverse complement strand
ACAGAGCTACAAGCTAGCTTCGCACTCGTAGGTGTCGTGACCAAAGAAACGTAGTACGCAAAGTACTTAGACTGGTCAACTAGGGCTGTATTTCAAGCCCCCGCTACATCGGTACTCCGATTAGCGGTGGGTTGTTGACACTCTCATTCAGTAACACCAAAAATCAGGTATCTTAAACCCTTTTTCTCTGCGCCTCTGCGCCTGGAGCATGAGACAAATTCATCTGTTGATTCAACAAAGTCTTATTTTTCTATAGGGGGGGCAAAATGCGGTGTAGATTCTCTTCCCGCATTATTGCCGTTGCGTGACAGCGCGAAAATATTTGGAAAGTAGCAATAAGACTTATAACTGATAACTTGCACCAATGTCGTGTAGCCCACATTTCCACCTTGAAATAAATTTCTACGGCCATTACACGAAGTGCGTTGTACGCCGAAGGCGTTCCCGTAGGGTAATGCACTTTCATCCCTTACCCAGTCTGATTTATCAGACTTTATATTTGAGCCTGGGAATTAATTCCTAGGCGGAAATCTGGGCTAATTGAGTAATGTTGCAAGTTATCAGTTATAACTCACCCTACAAAATTACTACACTATGCCTCACCCATGGCAATAAAAGAAAACTGACAGTCGGAATAACTAACACTGGATTGGTCAGTGAACCCGGTTAATATATTAAACTCAGAAAAACCCAAGTTGTTAATTACCGCATTTGCTGTGGTATATGGACTCAGTTGAGTCACAACCACACTTGGGTAAGTACTGAAACCTGGGTTCAACACAATTTTGTAAACCCCGTCCTCTGTTTTTTCAACCTGAAAATCACCAGAACCGCTTGCTATATTTCCGTTAGGTTCTATGTGACCATAAACTTGCTTGATAGCCATTGTTTATTCGTGATTTATTTGATACACACGTAGGTTAAAACAAACCTAAAGAACATCCAAGGTTCCTTCATATAATTTCATACCGTGGGAACCTACAATAATTTGATTTTTACTTTATATAATGTTTGCGACACATATATTTTTTGTAAGGGCACGGCATCCACCAAATTTTGGTGTAAAAAATTATCTTACTGATGCCGTGCCCCTACTTATGGTATTCATCTATTCTTTTTTTTCTAAATTCTAAATTCTAAATTTTCACAACTTTAACTGTGCCACAACTAGTATCCGCACAACCACTGATAAATCCTCCCATATGTTTAATTTGTTGCAAGTATTCCAAAGCCTCTATGGAAATAGCTTCTCCCGGCATGATTACGGGTATTCCTGGGGGATAGGGACAAATAATTTCTGCACAAATGCGATTGCCAAGGGTCTGATGCTCCAGAGGTAAGGCTTCTGTATGGGCAAAAAATGCTTCCCGTGGCAGCATTAACATGGAATTACTAATATGTGTAAAATCATGCCAAGCTGACTGAGATAACTTGATTTGGCTATGGTTCAATGATTGACGATATCCTTGAGCCAAAATACTGAAAGCTTGGACTAAATACTCTATATCTTCTTGGGTGTTACCCAAACTAATAATAAAGGTAAGATTGTGCAGGGAGGCAAGTTCGCAGGTAACACCTAGTTGTTCATCCAGAATCTCCTCTGCCGCAAAACCTGTTAAACCTAACTCAGAAACCGTCACAGTTAACCGAGTTTGATCTAAAGCCACAAAACCAGGGGATAATAAACTTGGTGCTTCTAACACTGATAATCCCGGAATCTGACTAATTCTATGCCTGGCTTGCTGTGCTAATTGCAATGTGCGAGACATTAATTCCTCCCCACAGACAGCCATTTGCTGACGCGCAGCATCTAAGGAAGCTAACAATAAATAGCTGGGACTGGTAGATTGTAATAATTGTAAAGCTTTATGTACCCGGTCTTGGTTGATTCTCTCACCTTGGATATGTAACATAGATGCCTGAGTCATGGCACCTAATACCTTATGGGTAGACTGGATGCTTAAATCTGCACCTGCTGCTAAAGCTGTGGTGGGGAGGTGCTGATGAAAAGCGAAGTGTGCCCCGTGTGCCTCGTCTACCAACAGGGGTATATTATATTTATGGGTAATGGTAGCGATCGCATTTACATCTCCACATACTCCATAATAGGTGGGGTATACCATCATCACCGCTTTGGCATCGGGATGTAATTCTAATGCTGCTGCTACCCCCTGGGGTGTAATACTATGGGCAATATCTAAAACTGGATCGTATTCTGGATTAATAAAGATGGGGATGGCACCGGAGAGAATTAAACCGGAAATTGCCGCAGAATGCACATTACGGGGCAAAATAATTTTATCCCCACTGCCACAGGTTGCCAAAATTGCCGCCTCTACTCCGCAGGTGGAACCATTGACTAAAAACCATGTATGTGCTGCACCAAAGGTTTGTGCTGCTAGTACCTGTGCTTCATGAATTACCCCTGTGGGTGCGAATAGATTATCTAACGCTGTCAACTCAGTTAAATCAGCGCGAAACACATCTTCACCAAAATAGGCAGTTAATTTTGGGGAAATTCCTTTTCCTAACTTGTGTCCAGGGGTGTAAAAAGGAGTATGGGGTTTATTAGCACAATCCCAAAGGGTATCTAATAGAGGGGTGTTGGTGGGGGAGAATTCCGAATTGCAGTTTAATGCCATGGGGATAATAATAGGATTGAGGTTCATGGTGAAAGTAACGGTACACCAAAAAAAGAGGGAAAACAAAAAGTTCTCATGTTAGGTTAGTCCCTTAGTGGTTTGTCAACCTTGTTTATACGGACACAATCTGGATTGTCCAATCAATCTACAATCTAAAATCTAAAATCCAAAATGTTAAGAGCTGGTATTGTCGGACTTCCCAACGTCGGAAAATCTACTTTATTCAATGCTTTGGTGGCTAATGCCAAAGCGGAAGCTGCGAACTTCCCTTTTTGCACCATTGAGCCGAATGTCGGTGTCGTTTCAGTACCAGATGAACGGTTAGATGTATTATCAAAGATTTCCGCATCTAAACAGATGGTTCCCGCCCGGGTGGAGTTTGTGGATATTGCGGGGTTAGTCAAAGGTGCCAGTAAAGGGGAAGGTTTAGGTAATCAATTTTTATCTAATATCCGGGAAGTGGATGCGATCGTTCACGTAGTAAGATGTTTTGAGAATGATGACATTATTCATGTTGCTGGTTCGGTAGACCCAGCTAGGGATATTGAAACTATTAATTTAGAACTGGTTTTAGCAGATTTATCACAAGTTGAAAAACGCATAGAACGTACTCGCAAACAAGCCCGCGCTAACAAAGAAGCCCAGGCAGAATTAACTGTTTTGGAAAAATTGGCGGCGGCTTTAAATGAAGGGAAATCGGTACGTCAAATAGATTTAAGTGAGGAGGAGTTTGAGGTAATTAAGCATCTGGGAATGTTGACAGCAAAACCCATTATTTATGCAGCTAATGTATCTGAAGATGACTTAGCCACTGGGAATGAATTTGTGGAGCAAGTCAGAGGAGTGGCGGCAAAAGATGATGCTCAGGTTGTGGTTATTTCTGCCCAAGTAGAAGCAGAATTAATTGAGTTACCAGAAGAAGATAGGGCAGATTTTTTAGAATCTTTAGGAGTAGAAGAAGGTGGTTTAAAATCCTTAATTCGTGCTACTTATACTTTGTTAGGTTTGCGGACATATTTTACTTCTGGGGAGAAAGAAACCCGTGCATGGACAATTAAAGCCGGGATGTCAGCACCCCAAGCTGCAGGGGTAATTCATACTGATTTTGAGCGGGGATTTATTCGGGCAGAAACCGTTAGTTATGATGATTTAGTTACGTCTGGTTCTCTGGGTACTGCGAAGGAAAAAGGTTTAGTTCGTAGTGAAGGGAAGGAGTATATTGTCAAGGAAGGGGATGTGATGTTATTCCGTTTTAACGTGTAATGAGGCTGTAATTATGTAGGTAAAAATAACCAATTGGGAACGGCGTAGGGAAGATTATTTGAGAATCAAATATATTGTATATGCCGTATCCCTACAAATAACATCAGCTCAAATATAACACTTCGCGCCAATCAAAATGAGTTAAAATTTCTGAATATAGAGCGTTCCTGCCATTCTTTTATAATAATTAAGTGCGATGAAAATTAAAGCAGTTATTTGGCAAGAAGATGGGGTATGGTGTGGTTCTGTACCCGCACTACCAGGATGCCATACATGGGGAAACAGCTACGAACACCTAATGGAAATGCTACAAGAAGCAGTTCAGGCTTGGCTAGAAGTCGCAAGCGAGCGAGAAGAAATTGAACCAGAAAAACAACTTGTCGAGCTATCGCTATGAAAGCTATTTTTGGTAAAGCTTTATGTAAAATAGTTGAAAGAAATGGTTGGGTGTTGCAGCGAATTACTGGCAGTCATCATATTTATAGTAAATAAGATATTTCTGCCATTCTTTCCATACCCGTTCATAGTAATCAAGATTTGCCAATTGGAACTTTGAAAAGCATTATGAAAGATGCAGGAATTACAGAAGATGATTTGGGATAACAGCTATTACAAATTGTGACACGAAAGGAGTTGCTTACGCTATTCCAGAAACCGGGTTTCTGTAACCTGGAAATCGAAAATCGGGTGATATAACCACAACAAACTCGGTTTCTCATAGTCACACCAGAGGAGTTATGAGATTTTCAAAGGTAAATGAAATCGCACCTTCAAAAACTAGGCTAACCTGAAATTGCAGGCATATATATATGAGTTATTTCTATGACAGCTATTACAATCAATCTTGATAATATTATTCAACTTACCAACGACCAATTTTACCAACTTTGCCAAAATAATCCCGACATTAAATTTGAATGTAATAGCAAAGGAGAACTAATAATTGTGCCACCAACAGGAGGGGAAACAGGAAACCGTAACATTGAAATAGGAGCAGATTTCGTAATTTGGAATCGTCAGGCAAAGCTAGGGGTGCTATTCGATTCCTCTACCTGTTTCCAGCTTCCTAACGGAGCAAACCGCTCTCCCGATATCTCCTGGATTAGCAATCAAAGGTGGAATACACTCACCAACGAAGAAAAAGAAAAATTTCCCCCCATTGCCCCCGATTTCGTCCTAGAATTAATGTCACCAACGGACAAACTCAAAGAAACCCAAGCCAAAATGCGGGAATATATGGAAAATGGGGTAAAACTAGGCTGGTTAATTAATCGCAAATTACGTCAAGTTGAAATATATTGCTTGGGAAAACCTGTAGAAATACTCGAAAATCCTCAGCAAATATCGGCAGAAGATGTATTACCAGGATTTATCTTAGATTTACAATTTGTTTGGCAATAATCTAGTGCAAAATATGATGATTTAGTTATCTCTGATTCTCTGGGTGCTGCGAAGGAAAAAGGATTAGTTCGTAGTGAAGTCAGGGAATGTGATGTTGTTCCGTCAAGGGTAATTTTACGAGAAACAAGATCCCCGACTTCTTTAAGAAGTCGGGGATCTCAACCAATCATATTTAAACAAGAGCTGAATATAACTAAAGATAATCTCAAGCAAGAAGTCACAAAGCGGCAAAAAAATACAGATTCTATTTTCCAAAAACTAGAATATGTTAAAGAGGGAATTGAAAATGGAGCAATTGTTGACCGGAAAGCATTGATGCTACAAGGAAAAGATAAACATCATTGGATGAGATTCTCTAAACTTGATGACATGAATCATCATTGGTTTGAAATATGGAAAACTGACAATACATGGCATGATAAAATTCGCATCAAAGCTTCATTAACTTTAAGGGCTAGAGATGATAAACATTGGCTGAAATTTAGAGACCTAAAAGAAGGTAAATATGATATTTTCCAAATACGTAAAATAGATGGTACATGGAAGAAGTTCAAAAGGTATTAGATTCTGGATATCAATACTTTTAGGACTTAGGCAATTGGCATATTTGAACGTAGTAATGAGACTTGTAATCTCACGCACTAATCATTGATTGTGACACGCAGCTTTAGTCCTAGCTTGAAAATAATTAAGAAGCGCGGCGTAGGGGCGCATTGCGTGCGCCCTTGAGAAGTGAGGAACAAAGCCTTTTCATCCTTATAAAAATAACCAATTGGGCACGGCAATAGTGAGATTATTTTACAATCCGAAATATTGTGGATGCCGTGCCCCTACACATAACAAAAGGAGAAAGGTTTTAAGTAAGTTTTTAGACTGGACAAACAACCTCTGAGTCTTTAAACTAATTAGCTGCTAACAGAGAAATCACCCCACCATACAAAGCAGAAAACCTAACCTCATCAACAGGAGCTTTGCTATTATTCCAAGTACCAACCACACAGTATTGCTTACCATTCTTCCCCTGCAACCAAGTTGTCAAATTCAAAACACCAGGTTCAGAACCTCCTTTAAACGCTACCCTTTGCCAATCTTTAGCATCAGCAACCCCAGGGTTAATACTCATAAAAGGTAAATCTGCAACCTCTTTCATTAACCCACACAGTTCCTCTGCCGTAAAAAACCATTCCATATCCAAAGCTTTGGGATTAGTGCCAATAAATTGACTCACATCTGGAAGCGGTAATTTTGCTATTTCCCCTAATATTTGACGGCGTTGGGTTTCTTTCCCTTGACGATAACGTTTGAGAAGATTGCGGTTTTCATTGGCTTTTAAAACAAACAGTTCTCTAGTAGTTAAAAAAGGACTATTTCGGGGTGTAATTGATTCTATTGCTTCCCTACCAACTAAATCTATTAAAATATCTGTTGCTGTATTATCACTGAGGGATATCATTAAACTGGCTAGGGTTTGTACCGTGAGGGGAGAATTGTCTGGCCAGGTTTGTAATATGCCAGATGGTAAACTTTTCTTATCTTCCCGTAGTGTGACTACTTCTTTCCAAGAATGTTTTCCCGCAGCGATTTGTAATTTCAATACTTTGAGTACAGCTAGTTTAAAAGCAGAACCCACAGCCAAGGTTTCTTTTGTATTCAACGCCGCCTTGACTGAAGAATTTTCTAATACTAACAAACTAACTTTACCAGGCAAAGCTTGGAAATCCTTAACAACTTGCTCTAAACTACTTACTTTTAAACTTGGTGCTTGAAACAGCAATCCAGATATTTGTTGCTTACTATTTAAAACTATCTTAGTTGGTAATGAACCTTGGTCAAAAATTACCAGGTAGTCATTACCATTTTTCTGTACTTTTTGATAGGTTCCTAATTGATTATTAATATTAGTAATGATAGTTCGTACCTGGGTTATAGGTACTTGTTTCAAAAAGCTGGGTGCAAACCAACTGCTAGAAATTTCCTTACTAGTAAACAACCTCTCTATTGCTGCTTTGGGAGTTATGGATGGTGCTTGATTGCTAACCTGAGCAAGATTATATGGTTGCCAAGTTACTGATGCTAATGCCACATCAGGGAAGAGAAAAGAAACAACAAAAAAAGCGATCGCTATCAGTATTATGTATATTTTTTTACGCTTTACTGCAAGACTTGGGTATTTTGCCATTTAGAATTGAGAAAAAAATACAGGACTAAATCTGGCGTAGTGGACTGACACGCCTAAAAATGTAGGTTGGGTTGAGTGGTAGGGAAACCCAACAAAGCTTTACTGGTGTTGGGTTTCATTCTTCAACCCAACCTACACCTATTGCACTATTTTAAGCTTGCCACGCCAGTAGGTTGGTTTAGGGAACGCAACCCAACATTATATAAAGTAGGTTGGGTTGAGCAATAGGGAAACCCAACCTACCATTGTGAAGCATTAATTTATCCTAAATCTGGCTCATCCAAGTGTTTTTCTCTCAGTTGTGAGAAATTAGGGTACCAACCTTCACTTTTTCCAATGTCTAGCAGCATATAATTGTCTGCCATAGAGAATAATGGCAAAGGCAGTGAAATTCATGAATAAGCCATAAATAGCACCAGGAACTGCCATATCCGGATTATTAAGCAGCCCCGCAGTCACAGCGATTGCTAGTACGCCATTTTGAAAGCCAACTTCTATGGCAATACATATTTGCTGAGGAATCTTGAGTCGGAATAGTTTGCTGAGAAAAAAGCCTGCCAAGATTGAGAGCATATTCAGCATTACCACACCTACACCCACTTGCACAATAAATTCTGGGAGACGATTCCACTCTCGAATCAATAGTGCCAGAATAATGATGGCAAGAAAGCCTATAGCTAGGCGACTAGTTACTTTCTCTAAACGCAAAGCCGTATCTGTAAACCTGTAGCGTATATACATCCCTAACCCAATCGGTATGATTGTAATTAGGAATATCTGTAGCATTGTCGAACCAATGGGCAGGGAAAACGCTGTACCTTCTCCCAAAAAATGTTGCAGTGCCAGATTAGTAAATATGGGAATCGTAAATATGGTGATCATACTACTGAACACTGTGAGAGTAACTGACAACGCCACATCACCACGGGCTAGATATGTCACCATATTTGATGATACGCCACCAGGACATAATGCCACGACAATTAATCCCACTGCAATTACAGGCTGCATGGGTACAGCTTTAGCAATGCAAAAGCCAATGATTGGTAAAACTATTAACTGGCTTACCAAGCCGACTGAAACAGCTTTTGGATACTTCGTTACTCGTCGAAAATCTTCTGGCTGTAAAGATAAACCCATTCCCAGCATGATAATAGCTAAGGCTAGGGGTAAAATCACGTTAGTTAAGAAATTAGCCTGCATAAAGCTGGATTAAAACAATATATCCGGAACACATAAGAAGTTTACATGAGTATGCCATTCAGCGTAACTGAATTAGTAATCCAATTGCGGCATTGCTAAATAGAAGTATGATTTTACATTTTTCAATAGATTGAACAACGATTCTTTGAGTCTACCCTTCACCGAAGCTGCACTCCGTGCGTCTAATATCGTTTCCGTTTGTATCGGAATTATTTCAGTTACTCTCTCTCTTCCTCTTCCTTTGCGTCCTTTGCGTCTTTGCGGTTTTTTATCATTCAGATGCTATCGGATTTGATATAATGCGTGAGATAAATGCATACCTAGATTCAGCAACGCCCAATTGCTATCCAATGTTCATGGGTGATTGCGTCATTTGAATTCAACCATTGTCAGTAGCAATCTGTGCCGATAGAGTATATAGTAGATCCTCCATTGTGTAGGGTTTCAACAAAAACGTCTTCGCACCGGCTGCAAGTACTTGTTTACCCTTAGTTGCTAGTCCACTAGTAGCAATAATTTTTACCTGAGTATTCATGGCTTTCAGGGTACGGATAGCTGTTAAACCATCCATATTGGGCATCATCAGATCCATTAACACCACACTGATTTTATGGTAATGTTGGGCATATAGTGCGATCGCTTCAATGCCATCACTTGCTTGCAGCACTTGATAGTTATGCTGTTCCAGGGATGCTTTGGTAGACTGTTGCACCACCGCTTCGTCATCCACCAGCAAAATTAACTCACCATTACCTCCTGGGAATTGGGTTTCTGTTGCTTCCTCAGTGATATTGTTTACTACTGCTGGTAAGTAAACCTGGAATTGAGTACCTTTGCCTACCTGACTCATCACCTGCACGAAGCCACCGTGGTTCTTGACAATACCTAGAACCGTGGAAAGTCCTAATCCTGTACCTTTACCTATTTCTTTGGTAGTGAAAAAGGGGTCAAAAACGCGCTCGATAATTTCCGGGTAAATACCTACTCCTGTATCTGAGATGGTGACAACAATATAGTTTCCTACACGGGCATCCAGGTGCATTCGGGCATAGGTTTGATCGATGTAGCGATTTTCGGCAGATATGTTTAAGGTGCCGCCATTGGGCATGGCATCACGGGCATTGACTACCAGATTCATAAACACCTGATGCAGTTGAGTGGGATCGGCGGAAACCATCCAGAGATTCTGGGTGAGAACATTGGTGTAAATTTCAATGGATTTGGGAAATGTCTGTTGGGCAATTTTCCCCACTTCTTTGAGTAAATGTCCTACTTGCAAGAGGATGCGCTTCCCTTCTGTACCACGGGCAAAGGTGAGAATTTGTTTGACTAAATCGGCACCGCGTTTGGCACTATTTTCCAGTGTGTTTAACAGTTCCTGGGTACGATGATCAATATTTGGTAATTTTAATGGTAGCAATTGAGCAATCATCAAAACTGGGGCAAAAACGTTGTTGAGATCATGGGCAATCCCACTTGCCAGAGTTCCTAAGCTTTCCAAGCGTTGGGCACGATAAAATTGCTTCTCCAGTTGTTTCTTCTCGGTAATGTCGCTGTTAACTACCAAGATGGATTTGGGTTGGTTGTCTACATCTCGTACCAATGTCCAGCGACTGGCAACGGTGATTTTTTTCCCTGTTTTGGTAATTTGCTCTAATTCTCCCTGCCAGAAACCTTTCTCTATGGTGGCGTTCAAACCGTCTTCTAGTTGGGATACAGATTCTTTGTAAAACAACTTGTGAGCTAGTTTACCCAGGCTTTCTGGTGCTTGCCAACCATACAAACGTTCAGCCCCTTGATTCCAGAAAAGGATGCGGTTGTTTAAGTCGCGTACAAAAATGGCATCGGTGGCAATATCAATTAATGCTGCTTGTTCGACAATTTTTTGTTCTGCCAGTTTACGTTCTGTGATGTCGGTGTAGTATTCAATGCGCCCACCAGCATACAATCCAGAAGAGATTGGTTCACTTAAATGTTCTAGCCATCTGTCTTGACGATTCCCATCTGGGAGGATATGGCAGGCAAATTTTTCAATATAGGTGTTATTATCATAGGTAGCTAGGACTTTGGTGGTAAATGATTCTCGATCCTCGAAGATTTGAGAAATGCGATCGCAAATTAATTGTCTTTTGTCCTTGCCAATAATATCTTCCCGTTTCAACCCAAAGAATTTTTCTAATGCCTGGTTAACCCAAACCACCCGAAAGTCTGCATCCAGAATAAATATACCTACCCCTGACTTATCTATGACATCATTGGTGAGGGAAGTGGCTTTTGCCTCACTTTCCCGGAGAGCTTCTTCTGTTCGTTTGCGCTCAGTAATGTCAGTGGAAATACCGCAGACGGCGTAGGGCAATCCTTCACCATCGTAGAGGGGAAACTTTAAGCTGATATAGGTGTGTATTCCATCTTGGTGAGGAGCAACCTCTTCTACTTCTAGCAATTGATTTTCTTCCAGTACCTGGCGGTTATTGGCAGCAAAAGCATCGGCAATTTCAGTCGGCCAAAAATCATAGATACTCTTGCCAAGTATGTTATCAACATTGGTAGCAAGAATTTCTGCATAGCTGTGATTGACTAAAAGATACTTGTTTTGGGAGTCAATGACATAGATGACAGCAGGGGAATGATCTAAAATCCCCTGTAGCCGTTGCTCATGTTCTCGTAGATTTGCTTCCGCTTGTTTGCACTCCCGTAGGGCGGATTGACGTTCACTAATATCCCGCAAAATTGATAAATGATGATGGGGTATAAAATTAGCCACCGCTGCAAATTCCGCTTCCCGAACACTCCCATCTGGACGATGTAAACGCAACTCACCCAACATTTCCCCTTGCTGGATAAATTGCTGCCATATTTGGGCAATATCCACTTCCGGAGCAGCAAAGTCTGCTAACCTTGAGCGTAAAAATTCTGCCCTAGATACCCCAAATAAAGCACAGGCAGCAGAATTCCCATCCACATACCTGCCTTCATCATCCGTAATAGCGATCGCATCTAGGGCATTATTAAACAAAGCATACCACTGATTTTGCCGCTGCTGGAGTGCCATTTCTGTCCGTTTATGCTCCTCTATTTCCCGTTGCAGTTGCAAATTCGCCTCTACTAGTTCAGCGGTTCGTTCTTCTACCCGTCGCTCTAATTCTGCTTCCACTTGTTGACGCTGCCTAACTTCTTGCTCCAACTGTTGATTTACTTCCCGCAGTTGAGCTGTTTGTTCTTGCACTTCCTTTTGTAAGACTTGGATTACCCCGGTAATTTGTAGGGGGTCGAATACTTCCAGCACATTGGTTTGAGTCACTAGCCCTTGGAGTTCCCCTTGTTCCCCAATCACCACTAATCGCCGCACTCCCCTTTGTTGCATTAACAAATGAGCACTCCACAGGGATTCTGTAAAACTAACTCTTAATACAGGACTACTCATCACTGCTTGAGCTGGTGTTTGGGCAATTTCTAACCCTTGACTGTGCAACTTGATTATGTCTCGCTCAGTAACAATACCAACCGGCTGTAGGGGATACATTTTTCCTGCTTCCCCTTGACTCCTTTCGCCATTACATATTTGGGGGATGATTTGATTTTCTCTGTCTACCCCACCCTTCGGATTCTGTGCCCCAATACGGGAAGCCACTTTGTGTCCTTTGCGTCTTTGTGGTTCATACTTCATTCCTTGATTGTGCAACCCCCGACTTTCTGCCACAATCACCACACAACTTACCCGGTTTTCTGCCATCAGTTGGGCTAAATTCAGTACGGATGTGGTGGGCAGGGCGTAAATTACTGGAGTAGACATCACCTCACCCACACACCGGAGTTTTAATAGGTGCGCTGGCTCGATTATCTGGCGAATTTTGTCTTGGGTAATTAATCCCAATACTTGCCCTTGCTCATCCACTACAGGTAAGTGACGAATCCGATGTCGGCGCATCACAGATAAGGCGGTGATGGCATTTTGTTCACCGGCAAGTGTCAAGCTAATAACTGGTTGCACCATCACCTGGGAAATTTTTACCCGGGATAAATCCATTCCTGAGGCAGTGAGGCGAACTACATCCCGCTCTGTAAATATCCCTAATAAATGTGTCTGCTCCACAACCAAGGCACAACAACTGGAGTGTTGGGTGGCAAGGCTGAATGCAGATGAAAATTCTGCTTTGGATAGATGGGTTTCCTCTCCCGTAGACAGTTGAGCACCACTACCTCTTACCTGATTCATCAAAGTAATGACATCGATAACTAATGTTTCCGGTGTCACAGTCAAAGGAGAGGGTTCAACTACTTGCTCCAGAGTCGGTAAATTAATGGGATGGAGGGGCTGCATAGTTCAGCAGGGAGTGGGGGAGTTTATATATTTATCTTAATAGTCTTTATAGTTGTTAGTTGTTAGTTGTTAGTTGTTAGTTGATAGCTTAGGGGTGGGAGCCGCAATCGAGATATTTTCATGCTTGGTTGTGTACCAAAGTTCATGGGGGACTAGCTTGAAAATAGGGAGGGAAGGAGGGAAGGAGTAGGGGCGGGGTTTCCCCGCCCAGAGTTAGGGAATTATTTTCATCGCTAAGTTGAGGGAGGAACAAAAAGCCCACTAGAACTGCCAGGGGACGTGTTAAATTAGGTAAAGCGATCGCTACTAAAAAATTCACCACCACAACACCCGATCCCACAACCAATAATTCAAATGGTCAGGGATAGCAAAATATGTCTTCCAGTAAAATATTACACCCCTAACTGAAACTAGTTATCATCCCCAATTGCCTACCCACCACAGGGTTAATTAGCCAATAATAAAGGGTCATGGACCCAATATAAGCATATTCTGAGCCTAGATAGGTAATACTTCAAAACAATGACTGCCATTGTTCCCCTAACAGGGCTTAAATCCATTTTACAACTGCCATTGCCAATATATCTAACTACCAAATATACAAATGTGGGGTAAGGCACCACACCCCCAAAATATACAACGTGATTAGAATTGTCGTACAGCGTCCGATTTCATGTCATCAAAATTACCCACATACCACTTGATAAAAGAGTTAGTGGGTAGTTTTTCTGATAAATTCCCAGATTGATGAAAAACTAACTCAGGATGATTCATGGTTAGCTTAATTGGTTCTTCAGACAGTACGCTAAACGTAGTCAATGCTACCAGACGTTTGGCAAGAGCGATCGCTATTTCCCAAGGGCAGTTTTCCCTACTGTTAGCGTGCTGTAACTCTGTCAATAAGCAGCAGCAATTACTGAGTTCATTAATGGAATTTTCTCCAGTAAAAATCAACGAAATTATTCTTCCCCCCTCTACAGAAACTCTTTATACTACCATCAGTAATATTTTAGGGGATAACCAGCCTCCATCTTTGATTGTCAGGGGCTTAGAGTCTATAACTGCCATGAATCAGTTAATTGTCTCTACTAATCTCATGCGCGATGAGTTCCCAAAAAAATTTCAGTTTCCCTTGATTTTGTGGATTAATGATGATATACTACGCAATTTAATTTGGCTAGCTCCAGATTTAAAGGACTGGGCTGCTACTACTATTAGATTTGATGCGCCTCGCCACACACTAGTTGAACAACCAGTGCTGATAGCTTAAGGGAACTCCAGGAAATAAATTATTCCACAAGAGGAGTTGACAGTTGACAGTTGACAGTTGACAGTTGACAGTTGACAGTTGACAGTTGACAGTTGACAGTTGACAGTTGACAGTTGACAGTTGACAGTGAAGTTTATATGTTTTGTTGCTTGATAACTATGGGATGTTTTTTATCTGCAAGTCCCTAAGTTATATCTGTTTTCTTATAATTACTCAAATTAATTGATTGATAGCTGTTTTATTGTTATATAAATTAATCAATATTTAAACCCTGATCAAATTATAATTACTATTTATTACTCTCAGAATTTACCTAGGGGCAACGTAAACGCAGTCATTGTGATGTCAGGCAGGAATCCCAAACACCTGATTTTTCGTTACGAGTGCGTAAGTCCTAACTTCTACTCATCCCCAAGATTAATGATTAAAAAACCGCTCCAGGTGCAGAGAACATAGAGGAAAGAGAGATGGAGGAGACAATTAATTTTACATGGGGCGGGAGTAACGTTAATAACTCCGATTTAAAAACAGAATCGGGGTTTTTAGCCTTTTCATTTTTACAGTTTGCATCGAATTGCTAAATCTATGCCAATGTATTGACTGTCACAATATTAGAAATACAATTTATTTAGCTGATAGCCTTTAGTTCTTTAATTTCTGAGTTAATTGAGAATAGTAAAGTTCTGTAATCATGTATTGTTTTATCCTGAGTTACCGCTCATCTTTTGAAGAATGACTATTATAAAATGTTGATAATCTACCGATGAAAAACCGATTGAAAACTTATAGCACTACCAAGCAAGCACGGATATGTATCATTTTGTTTTTAACTAGTATATTATCTGTTAGTAGTGAATTGGTGTTTGTTGAAAGTTCCCAAGCTGCTATCAATAATATTGTTCCTACGCTTATTGCTCAACTCTTCTCAGAAAATAATATTAACCAAAGTTTACCCCAATCGGTAGTCAAAGCCATACTCAAAGATTTATCCCGCAGACAAGGGATTTCTGAAAGTAAACTCAACATTCTTAGTTACCGCCAACGTACTTGGCGAAATGGCTGTTTGGAGGTAGCTCAACCAAATGAATTCTGTACCCAAGCTTTAGTGGAGGGTTGGCAAGTTCTTGTTTCTGATGGTAACCAGAGATGGGTCTATCATACTAATAGTAATGGGAGTTCTTTACGTTTAGCAAACGCCAATATTTCCACAAATAAACAAACAACAAACTTACCCACTGCTGTCAAAGATGCTGTGTTGGAAACAGCCTCTAAACGTTTGAACTTACCCACCTCTCAACTGGTGATGATGCAGGTACAACAGCGTACTTGGAGAGATGGTTGTTTAGAATTAGCAGAGAAAAATCAATCTTGTACCACCGCTTTAGTTCCTGGTTGGAGAGTAATTGTTGGCGCGCCAGAACAAACTCTGGTTTATCACCTCAATCAAACTGGTTCAATTATCAAACTCAATGAGCGAGCTAGTGAAATTAATATCGCTAACTTACCCCCCACGGTGGCTGATGCCGTTTTCAAAGATGCCTTGCAAAGACTTGGGATCAAAAAATCTCAATTACGCATTGCCAAAGTCCAACAAATTACTACTGATAGCTGTCTGAATTTGCCCAAACAGGGGGAATTTTGTACTCAAATTGCTGTCAAAGCTTGGCAGGTATCTGTTATTGGAGCTAAACAGCGTTTAGTTTATCACGCCCATCCTGATGGCAAACAAGTGAGGTTAAATGTTGCTGCTAGCCGGATGACTTTACCCTCATCCGTAACTCGGAGAGTTTTACGTAAAGCAAGACAGGTGTCTGGTTTACCCAAAAAATCATGGAAAATTGTCAAATCTCAACCCCAGCAATGGGAGCGTAAGTGTGAGGAGCGCCAATCTTGCAAACCAGTAAAAATATCAGGTTGGAAAGTTGTTGTTGCTAACAATACAGAGGAATTGATTTTTTTGAGCGATCGCCGGGGAAATCTGATACAGTTAGCAAATAGGTCTAGTGGGATTTCCCGTAGTAATTTACCTGAAAATATCGCTGAGAAAATTTTGGCGCAAGCATCCCAAGATTCGAGATTACCTATTTCTAGATTGCGAGTAGTTGAAGCAAAACCTCAACAATGGGCTGATTCCTGTTTAGAAATTAATCAGAATAATCCTGCTTGTAATCCGGAGAAAGTGAAGGGTTGGCGAGTAACTGTCAGTGATGGGCAGAATCAATGGGTTTATCGAGTTGGGGAAGTAGTAAAAATCAAGTTAGATCCAGATTATAAATCTATTACCAACAGACGCAGTATCAAATCTGCGCTTATTCCTAGCAATCAACTGCCACCTCCCCTACAACCAGGGGTGATTTTTCGTCAAATTGTCAGTGGTGGTTTTGCCGGTAGAACCGAGGAAATAATGTTACTGAATGACGGACGCTTAATTCGTTCTGGTCATTCTCAGGATAAGGTAGTTCGGATTTCTTCGCAACAAGTACGAGCATTTCAGCAATTACTAGAAGACAATAGTTTTGCTGGCTTAAAAAATCAGAGTTTTCCCGCACCTAGAGGTGCTGCTGATTACCTTACTTATACTCTCACCAGCAGGGATGCTACGGTTCAATATAATCAGCTTTCTGAGAATGTCTTACCCCAAAACCTACAAGTGGTTGTTAAAGCCTGGAATGACTTAATCTATTGATGGGGTGATGGGGCGATGGGGCGATGGGGCGATGAAGTAATAAGTAATAAGTAATAAAGAAAAATTGGTCTCCTTCCCTCCTTCCCTAGGCTGTGTACTTTGATGGAATTTTCATGATTAAAGTTCATAGGTTTTTTGTGTCACTCTCGTATCAAGGCTCTGCCTTGGTATGTGTGGCGCTCGGCTCTGCCTCGATTTGGAGGCGGAGCCTCCAGCCCTGTGTTCCTTGCCAGAGTCAAGGAACAAGTCTTGTCACAGATGTGGGATTCATCACTCCTTCACTCCTTCCCTCCGGGCGGGGAAACCCCGCCCCTACTCCGAACCCCGAACTCCGAACTCCGAACTCCTTCCCTCCTTCACACATGATCCCCAGTTTTTATACGGAAATCTTATTATTTTTTTAACCATTTGTTACCCTAATTTACTGATCCCCGATCCAAGATGGAGCTATAACAAAAGCTACTTTTCGAGGAATATATGAACTCAAGGGAATATTCCAGCCTACAGTTAAATTTTTCCTGGAAAAGTCAGCGCAAACCTTGGTGAAGGAGTGCTATTTTAATGCTTTGCAATCGCTGTCAACGCAAACAAGTCTGTTTGCCTTCATTATTTTCTAAAGATAATCCCAAGTTACAGAAAATGCTCAAGAATTTAAAACGATGTGAGATGCGTAAAGTTAAGTAAAACTAATTTTCACGGTTTTAACCCTCAATCTACATATCCCTCCAATGGTGAAAACACTAGGGGAGGGAATTTTTATTGCCACCTGGAGTAGTGCGGGCATCTTGCCCGCTATTATTCAGCATCCCAAAGCTGACTGCTGTTGGCGGAGTGCGTAAACTGATAGCTGATGGCAATAATGTAGAATGTGGTTATATTTAGTCGCCATATTTATGGTCTAAAAATCATGACCGAACTTCTCCAACAAGTCATTGCGGAAATCAAAAAACTTCCTGCGGATCAGCAAGATGCCATCGCTTCCCGTCTTATGGCTGAATTGAAGGACGAACAAAGATGGACGGAGCAGTTTGAATCGACGACAGATGAACAATGGGATGATATAGCAAATATGGTGCGGAAAGAAATCGCAAGTGGCGAAACTGTTCCATTGGATGAGGTTTTTCCGGTTAAACCATGAAATCGAGTGTTACAAAAACATTTCGCAAACAACTCGACGAACTTCCCGCAGCAGTGCAAGAACAGGCTGAAAAAGCTTACAAAATTTGGCGTGAAGACCCTTACTATAATAGTTTGCAATTTAAGATCTGACTAAGAAATAGAACTTACATTCAGGGGAGCAGATGAAATGATCTTTAATCCAGGCAGTTGGTATAATCTACCCAGGTGGATAGACTATAGAAACTATAGAACTAGAGGAGTAGAACAAGATTACAGGTTCCGCGAAGTACATAGGTATGCTCAAACTCATGGGTTTGTAAGTGGGTTCTCAACATTTGAGGAGGGTCGTGACATTGAGAATCAACTCATGTATCAGGCGATTGTCTTTCCTTCTTCCGGAACCCAGTATCGGCCTGATGTAAAATCCAGAGACTTAGAGGGCAATCCTGATCTCGGAAATATTGGAGATGTATTTAGGGCTGTGCATAGATATGCTGAAGGCCATGGTTTTATTAGTGGCTTTCCTTCTTTTGAAGAGGGTGTTGATCCAGATAATGAACGTGTTTACGGCATGACCTTACTAGAGGCCTCTATTGTAGATGTTAGAAGTGTTGCTGCAATTGATCTTGGTTCTCCAAATTTTAATAATGTTGGTGAAATGGTAAGAGCAGCCCATCGTTACGCTCGCTCCTTGGATCGAAGTTTATATGTTAGTGGATACCCACTTTTTGAACAAGGGCGAGATGCTGCTAATAATCTTTTTTATGGAGTTGCATTGGTAAAATTTCCAGTTTCCCTGCACCAAGTGCCAGCAGATGCTCTTGGCATTTTCAGAAGATTTTCATTCGATGCGACTATTACTGGCGAACAAATGAAGAGACTCTTGCAACAACATGTTTTCGCCGTATCAAGAATTACAAATTGCAGTAACTTAAATGGCGAACAGAAAAATAAGCTCAGGGAAACATACAGAAAAAACATAAAGCATGGTTCCACAACGCGGCCAGGCGTGAATGCTTTTGTGCCAATAACAGGGGCTGACGCAAGGATGCGAATAAATATAAACTTTGGCAATCTTTTTCCACTTGGAAACGATGAAATTGCACAAACATTAATACATGAAATGATGCATTGTGCAGGCTATGACCATCGATCTCGCCAGGCTACAGATGTGCCATTTGACGGAGGAGATTACTATGGTACTCTCCCTCTTGTGAGTGAAATATGTATTGCGGGAAATCAAACACTTACAGGGAGCCCTCACCGAGATTGCACGCCGAATAGCGATGGATATTTTATGTGAAGACCAATACTTTGTAGGACACTACACTATTTCATTCTCATGTTGAGTGGTTTAGCTTCTAACACTTGTATGCACCCGACGCTAAGGGTTTGACGACCTTTGGTAGAATTTTGAGGTATCTGCGTGCGGGTGATGCCCAGCGTTAAACAATAAAAACACACCAAAAACTCTATCGCCCAAAATCCCAAATGCTAAAATCTCACCATCACCCACAAACCAACTGACAGCTTTTTTAATAAGAATTGTACTATTTACCGTAATTTCCCTCATAAATCCGGTATCACTATAAAAATAAGCGAATATTCACAAGCTCATGCTAGGCATAGCGATGCTCCCAAGGGGAGCCGCCCAAGGGACGATGTTCCAAAGGAACCGCTTTTCAGCGATCGCAATTTTCATCAAATTCCTGCTATTATTTACTCTAATCCTAGGATTAGCGGGTTGTAATCTAGTGGGGATTTCCCCCGGTAGAGAAAGACTACCAATGGTTGCTCCTTTGAGTACCCCCCAATTACCGGATTGGATTGAACAAATTAGTCCCACGGGGGATGCTAAACCGCTGCAACAAATTCGCATTCGGTTTACAGAGGCTTTGATCCCTGTGGAGAGTCTGGAAAGTCCCCAACAACAGAAATTATTACAAAAGTTCAAACTTGACCCCCCATTACCCGGTAGTTTTCGCTTTTTAACACCCCGGATGGTAGGTTTCCAAGCCGAGAAAGCTTTACCAAAAGCAACGCGGGTGAAAGTAATTTTGAAGTCTGGGTTAGCAGATTTAAAGAATCATCGTCTGGAGCAGGATTTGGCTTGGACTTTCCAAACGGAGCCAATTAAACTGACGAATTTATCTGGCAGGAATACTATTGAAGATTCCCGTGCTTATCCAATAGATTTAAAAGAGAAGTTAAAATTTATTGCTAATGTTGAATTAGATTTAACATCATTACAAAAACATTTACAATTAATCCCTGAAGGTAAGAAAAAGAGTGTACGTTTTCGAGTAGATTTAGAACAGGAAGATAAAGCTAAAAAAAGTGCAGATCCTTTTGCCAAGTTTGACCCATCAGCGCGTAATTGGATTTATGATTTGACCCCTGTACAAGGGTTGAAAAAAGCCACTACCTATCGCTTACAATT
>JASJCJ010000177.1 GCA_030066045.1 Calothrix sp. MO_167.B12 | reverse complement strand
GAGCAAGCAGTGTTACGACTTGATTCTTGATACTAAGACGAATCGCTCGATATTCAAATATCTACGTGTACTTAATCCTAATGGTACTTATGTTACAGTTGGAGGCTCCACACCTCAACTTTTCCAGGCTTTATTCCTGGGACCCATAATACGCTTGTTCAGCAAAAAGAGGGTGCATCTTGTTAATCTAAAACCCAATAAAGATTTAAATTATATGAACAAGCTTTTTGAAGCTGGTAAAATCAAACCTGTGATAGATGGTCCCTACAAGTTAAGTGAAGTGCCTGAAATCATCAAGTATTTTGGGGAAGGCAAGCACAAAGGTAAAGTAGTTATAGCTTTAGAATAGACCAACAAAATCTAGCAAAAAGACGGAGAACGGTTAATTAACAGTTGCTTATACCACGGCATCGCTTGTTTTAATAAATTAGGGTATGCTGAATAACTATAAAACATTGATTTATCAATGCATAAGGGCTGTTTTCTGCGGAGAAAGTGCAAGTAAATAGGGATTTGAGGTTGAAAAACCTTGCATTGACGAGAGAACCCGCGACGACGACAG
Organism: Calothrix sp. MO_167.B12; assembly: GCA_030066045.1. Lineage (GTDB taxonomy): Bacteria > Cyanobacteriota > Cyanobacteriia > Cyanobacteriales > Nostocaceae > Calothrix_A. The sequence continues at coordinate 19,750 of JASJCJ010000177.1, read as the reverse complement.
TCGCTCAGGGTAGCGCGAGTCGTGACAATTTTTTGGAGTCAAAAAAAATGGAAACAATAGGGGTGAAACTGTTAAGAGTTCCCCGCCCTTGAGTTCCCTACCTCCTACCAAAGGACTTTTATAGCTAACGCTACGCTACGTGAACAGCAAGCCCTAAATTAATAATCGATCTGACTGCTGAGAATCGTTATGCGGCAACTTGGATGGCAAATCTGATGCTGAATTATTAGTCAACAAATTTTGAAGTAATCACTCAGCTCATAATCAAGTTTACCTAACTTATATGACAAATTATAGAAACATAGGTTTCTAGGTAAAAATCAAGTAGAAGATATTAAGTAAGTGTAGATTATAACGATCAATAGTCTGTATTGCGAAACTTGTAAAGAGGTGATGTGTAAAGGCAGGATTTCAACTTCTGGACAGATATGCATACATTTCTATGAACGGTTTTCTGTTTGTATCTTGGGGATATGAAAAATGGCTTAATGTTACCACCTGTTGCAATATGCACATTTTTCGACAGACACATTTTCGTAAAAACTGATACTAATTATAAAATGACAACAAGGAGATAAAAACCATGAGTGAACAATTCAATGGCACTGTTGATATCCGTGATAGTGCTAATAATACAACGATTAGGCTTAATGGCAACACCGGAGATTTTACCGTTTGGCGAGAAATTGGCACTGAGCGGCGAGAAGTGTTAAAGTTTGATGCTAAATATGCTGCGTTCTATGTTGGTAGTGAAGGCAATGAGGGGGACATCATTGTTAGAGATGGTGCAGGGCGGCAGGTTTTTCACTTTGATAGTAACTATGCTGCTTTATATGTGGGTGCTGCCGGCAATGAAGGGGATATTATTGTTCGGGATGGGAGTGGGAATGAAAGAATTCGGTTAGATGGACATACGGGAGACATCAAGCTAAGTGGGGCTGACTGTGCTGAAGAATTCGATATTGTCAAGGCAAAAGAAATTACTCCAGGCACCGTCTTAGTCATAGATAATGATGGAAAACTGGCTCCCTGCGAACGATCTTATGATAAAAAAGTTGCTGGTGTTGTCTCTGGTGCTAATGGACTGACACCGGGTATTATTCTTGACCGGAATGGTAGCCTCAGTGAAAGATTACCTATTGCTTTAACCGGGAAAGTCTATTGTAAGGCTGATGCACAATTTGCTCCGATTGAAGTAGGTGATTTGCTTACCACATCTCCCACCATGGGACATGCAATGAAAGCAAACGATCCTCTGCAGGCTTTCGGCACGGTAATTGGAAAAGCCCTACGAGACTTAAAAGATGGACAAGACCTCATTCCCATTCTAGTTTCGCTTCAGTAATTTTAGGTTGAGCTACAAAGAAATGAGAGGTGTAAGCCATGAATGAATCTGAACGTAAAGTAGTTCAAAAATTTCGTGAACGTACTACTCAAGAAAGTCTACCCGAGGGATTAAGGGTTGTCTGCCGGGTAACAGGAGGAATGCCAAGTGAGCACATCGAGGAAGAGTTCACCTTGTATGCTAGCAATAAAGCCCATGTGAAAAAGCGTGAGATACTAGGCACAGCTATTCCTCAAGAAGGGTCTTCTGAACTCCAGCCCAATGAAACCCGTGAATTGTTACAGCAAATTGCTGAGGGGCTTGACTGTTTGGTGACTCGCTCAGAAGCCCATTTTTTACCAGACTCCTCGGTTGGCACGATTACCATTGAGGTTGATGGCGAAGAGCTAACATTATATTTTCTAGCCGACGAGGAAGAAAGGTTGATGCAGAACAAACCTATTACACCGCAGATGGATCAGGCGGTTCGACAAATCAGCACCCTTTCACAAGGTTTACTATTGAATGACGAGGTCAATAATGAATGATTTAAGTCTTAAGGGTATTGCTCGTAGGTACGCTGGAAAAACAGGTGATCTCTCTGTCTCTAACGATATATTCAGTGGGTCACTCACAGGAACTCAGTCCTTACGCTCCAAACTAGAGTCAATGGCTAGACGGCAATTTTCATTCGGCGTATCTGAGTGCATTTATGGTTGGACTGCCAGCTTTGAGCAAACCTGGACACATATCACTATTAGGATTAGATTAAACCCAGACTCTGGTATTTCAAATGCCACCATGAACACATTGCGAACAAATTGGAGAAACGGGATCCAGAATACTTGGAGTCATCGTTGGGGCTGTGCACGAGCAGGAGAGTTTACGTGCCGACTCTCATTTGAAGTTCAATGGGTCACCTCTAATCAACATCACACAGTGCGCGTTCGTCCAGGACCAGCGCGGAGTAACATGACCACCTGGGACACGAATGACACAGGTGCAGTGGCAGCCCATGAATTCGGTCATATGTTAGGCCACCCTGATGAATACACTGACTCAAATTGCCCCAGTCGCAGTCCTGTAAACACCGGAACTATCATGGATAACAATTCTAATAACGTGCCAGCCAGATTGATGAATCGATTTGCCAATAACATCGGTTCTAACGTTGTAGCTATTTGATATGGGGGCGACCAAAATGAGTAGAAAAGCACCGCCAATTCTATCTCCCCTCCAACTGCTCACTTGAAACACAACCATTTGATACAAGTGCTTAAAGTTATAGTTTTTACAATGATGCGCTGATTACGTATCATTGTAAATGCTTTTTCAAGACGCTTTGGCATATTCTGCTAAGAAGGTTATTCTACGTGCAATACGTTACTACAATATTCAATCCACGATTGTTATTCGTGCTATTTACACCGATACTCATATTTTGTGTTGGATATAAACTTGATCATAATCAACAAAGCCCATTAGGTTCGTTACAGCCTAGACAAGTGGAAACTCAATCATTTGAATTCTCTAGCGGTGATGCCTATCATTTTGAAGGGTTTGGCAAGTGGAAAGTTACTTTGAGACCCACCGGCGCATTTTCCATTACCCATAATATACGTGGTTTGGAAAAGGATTATGGGGCTTTCACCTTGACAGAGAAAGAAAATTCAGACTTATGGAAACTTATTCGTGGTAGCGATATCGAAAAAATGCAATCTTCCACTCGCAAAGGAAGCCCCGATGAAGTTCAGTATACGTTTAAACTCACAGACAAAGCGCAGACTGTTGCTGTAAATGTTTGGGGCAATGAAGCCATTGAGAACAAGGAAATTCTTGCTTTAATTGATCAAATTGGTATATTGATAGAAAAATATACAGGGGAGAAATCTGTACTTAAATAGGGTCTACTGAATAACTTTAAAACTCTTATCTTGTCAGGTTTTCAGGCTATTTTTGTCGAAAAAAGTGCAAGAGAATAGGGGCATAAGGCTTAAAAACCTTGCATTGACGAGAGAACCCGCGACGACGACAGTCGCTCTGGGTAGCGCGAGTCGTGACAATTTTTTGGACTCCAAAAAATTGTCAACAATAGGGGTGAAACTGGTTAAGAGTTCCTTACCCTCGCAATCATGACTTTTATAGCTAACGCTACGCTACGCCAACAGCAAGCCCTAATTATTTATACAGGCAAGAATGCCTGTACCATTTTTTTATTTGTCAGTCCCTTAATCAGAAATCAAGCTGGGAGAAGTGAGAACAAACACATCTCTGGTACCTTGTTTAGCAGTTACGGGTTTAATGGGGGTTGTAAAGTGGAAAAAATCGCGATCATTAACCAGCAATAATTCCCCTGGCTGCAATACTTTGTTAAAAACAGGCTTTTCTTTTCTGGCTGCATATAAATGGGTTTGTGCCCCTTGAATATTGTCCCTATCAACAGAGAAAATACCGATAAAATCAGTACCATCTTGATGGATGCCTTCTGGTGCAGGATTGCCAAAATTATTGGGTGAGCAGCTAGTCCGGATTTGATGTACGCCGATTTCTGCTTCTGGATGTAAGTTGCAAAAGTCGGCAAATGCAATTATTAACTGTTGAAAGATATCAAGCTGAACTAGTTCATCTTCTAATTCTGCAAATTCTCTTTTAATGTCGCCCACCAAAGGGTTATATTGCTGACTTTGATATAAATATCCATGAGGTAACTTGATTATTTCCTCCCCATCCAATGTGAATCTTGATAACCTCCGAGAGCGATATTTACCTTTAATAAAAGGGTCAATGGGCAAATGATTAAAAAATGGCTTAAAGCTTACTGGGACTATAGAACTTACCTTTCTTAATTTAAATTGAAAAGAATACTCTAATTCTACTGTTTCCAATAAATTTTTCATGAGATTTACCTCCATCCTGCCAGCTTTTATTTATGACAGGTTGATATATAGGGTATGCTATTCGCGATAGAGATGTAGTTAATTAGAATACAAAATTTCTCCCTTAGCGATCGCGGATAACACTCATACCAAGTTGTGTTATATCATAGTAGTTCGAGTCAATCAGATTGCTGACTTCAACTCTACTCCAAGCCGTTACGCATCTAGGCAATAACTGGGTAATATCTTTGAATACAACTTAGTATCAAATACTTTCACAGTAATTACATACATTAATCCCTTGATTAATTCCGGAAATTAATCAGATAGTGTAAATTTACGCAGTCCCGAACACATAAAAGTGCTGATAAATACAAAGATTTTTACTGCTTCAGTATTTATACTATTTATTTGTCAATTGGTATTATCGAATGCCTTAATTTGGGAAGACTAAAATTAAGTCCTCCAATGAGGACATAGATAAAACAATTTATATTTGGCAATCGGAGTATAATATGATTACTCACTCTTCGGAGCGCGTGAATCTTTTAAATATTTATTTAGATAACTTGTCTAAAAAAGAACTCTTGGGAAGACTTGGTGATGGGGGAATGGTTGTCACACCCAATGTAGACCATTTAATGAAACTACAAAGAGATCCAGAATTTCACCAAATCTATCGTCAATCAGATTACGTTGTCTGCGATAGCCAGGTTTTATTTTACGCTTCCCGACTATTAGGTCAACCAATTCAAGAAAAGATTTCCGGTTCGGATTTATTTCCAGCTTTTTATCGGTACTATAAAGACGATTTGGATGTCACCATTTTTCTGTTAGGAGGAACTCCAGGCTCTGCACATACTGCAAAGCGGAGAATCAATCAAAAAGTTGGACGAGAGATGGTTGTAGATGTATATTGTCCACCCTTTGGATTTGAGAATGACGCAGCAGAAAATGAGAAAATAGTGACTCTGATTAATCGTTCTCAAGCCACTGTCTTAGCTGTGGGTGTGGGAGCGCCAAAACAGGAAAAATGGATTTATAAGCATAAAAGTCAGCTACCTGGGGTTAAAACATTTCTTCCCATTGGAGCCACAATTAACTTTGAAGCTGGATTTGTACCTAGATCCCCCCGTTGGATAAGTGAGGTGGGGTTGGAATGGATGTATCGTTTAATGTCAGAACCCCAACGATTGTGGAAACGTTACTTAATAGAAGACTTACCATTTGGCTGGTTGATGATTCAACAATTACTAAATCTTTATCAATACAATTTACCGATTGGACAGTTACTTCAAGAGGCAGATTTGCTGACATTTGAGCAAGTAGAAAGTATATTAGCACTTCAAGCACAAAACCGACATCGAAGATTTGGTGAATTAGTGGTGGAACGGGGTTGGTTAGAGCCAACTACTTTAGATTTCTTTGCCGAACAGTTTCCCCAATTAAACAAAAAACGTACCAAACAGCCTTTAGGAGAATATCTCAAGGCCGCTGCATTATTAAATGAAAGGCAAATTCATGATATATTGCTAGAACAAAACCAATATGGTAAACGTTTTGGCGAAATTGCTGTCCATAAAGGATGGGTTCCCCAAGGTACGGTGAGCCTACTACTTGGTAATATGGCGCGAGCCTATTAGAAATGAGGTATTGCTGATTTAAAGTATGAATCCGGATGTAGAGACGTTGCACTGCAACGTCTCTACAAGTATTTTAGAATTACACAACATCCTGCATCATACCTGGATTCAGCAACGCCAGATATGAAGCCCTATTTTTTTCTAGAGTAAGGGATACCCAAAGCAGCAGGGGGTGCAGACTTACCAGCTAATCCCACTAAAGCAAGTAATGCGATCGCATATGGTAGCATAATTAAAAATTGGTAGGGAATATTTGCTCCCAATGCTTGGATTCTCAGTTGCAGAGCTTCTGTGGCACCAAATAGTAAACTCGCTAAAGCACTACCTACAGGGTGCCATCTACCAAAAATTATAGCAGCGATCGCAATAAATCCTTTCCCTGCACTCATACCTTCGGCAAAATATTTTACTTGCACTAAGCTTAAATAAGCACCTCCCAAACTAGCAAGGCAGCCACTCATAATTACCGCAATATAACGCACCTTGACCACAGAAATCCCCGTAGATTCAGCCGCTTGGGGATATTCTCCCACAGCCCTTAAGGTCAAACCCAGGCTGGAATTATATAGTAAATATGTGGTGACAGCAATTAAAAATAGCAGTAAATATACGAATATATCTTGTTGAAATAAAACCTTGCCTACTACAGAAATATTGGCAATATAAGGAATTATTATGGGTGGAATACTCGGTAATTTTTGGGTGTTACCCCCTGCAAATATTATTCTTGCCCAGAAAGATGTTAATCCTACAGCAACTAAATTAATTGCCAAGCCCGATACCAGTTGATTTACACCCAAACTGACGCATAAAAAACTATGGAGTAATCCCACCATACCCCCAACAATTACAGTAGCAATTATACCCAACCAGGGATTACCCGTGTAAAATGCGATCGCAGCACTGGTAAAAGCCCCTGTTAGCAGCATTCCTTCTAGGGCAATGTTTAACACCCCAGCCCGTTCCGAATACATCCCCCCTAAAGCTGCGAACGCTAAAGGTACAGTTAGGCGCACAGTTGCAACAAGGTAATCAGTCAAAAAATCAAGGTTATAGCTCATTGTCATGTGCTTGCAGTAGGAGAGTCTTTTCTATTAGCTATAGAAAAATATTGTATGTATTTGTTAGATGATTGTGCGATCGTTTTTCAATTTATTTTTTTTATACAATTGTTTCTATGATCACATATCTGATAACATAACACTTACTAAGCATATTTATCTTGGGTAGAGCAAAAGTTTATCAGGAAAAGCTAAATCATAAATTACAGAAAGCTACTATCCTACCTAGATAAGAGTTTCTATATACACGGGAACTGAGCTATAGCTAGTTAGCAGCATCTATCAGGCATATACATATTCATAAATATTGCTAACATGAATCTCACATATGGAAATGTGAACAAACCTCTCGTGTCTGTTATTATCCCTGCCTATAATGCTCAATCTTATATTGCAGATACATTACAATCAGTTATATCCCAAACCTATCAAAACATTGAGATTTTAGTTGTAGATGATGGTTCAACAGATAGAACATCAGAAATAGTACAGTCTTTTGCACGCAAAGATCATCGCATTATCTTTCTACAACAAGATAATGCTGGGGTTGCAGCAGCACGTAATCTAGCTATAGAAAAGTCGAGAGGAGAATATATAGCACCAATCGATGCTGATGATATTTGGTTCCCACAAAAAATTGCTAAACAAGTAGAATGTATTCTGCAGGCTGGAGAGTCCTGTGGTTTAGTTTACACTTGGTCAGTCAGAATTGATGAATTTGGTTACATAACTAGCAAAGATAGAATGGATACTTTAGAGGGGGTAGTCTATCCAGCTTTAGCTTATTGCAACTTTATTGGTTGTGCTAGTGTCCCTTTAATTCATTCTAAATGTTTAGAGAAAGTTGGCTATTACAATACTCAATTAAAACAAAATAATGCTCAAGGATGTGAAGATTGGGACTTATATTTTCGTATTGCCGAACATTATGAATATAAGGTTGTACAAGAATTTTTAATGGCTTACCGTAGTACGCCCCAAAGTATGTCGCGTAACTTTAGTTCGATGCTAAGGTCTTATTTTTTCGTTTGCCAAAATATCAAGGATAGACATCCTGAAATTCCTCAGAAAATTTTTCGATGGTCTGAAGCTCAATTTTATCTCCATTTTGCTCACCAAAGTATCTTATCTAAAGAATATATCAATTACTTAAAGTGGTGGTTTAAGTCTCTCCTGACTGATTCTTCAGTATTATTAAATCTGGGTAATTACAAGATGATTGTTAAAGCGATTCTGGGGATACAGAAAGTATCTTTACAAAAAAGAATCAAGTGCAAGGACATAAACCAACAACAAATGTTTATGAATAACAGGGGAACAAATAAATTCAGTATACATCAAATGATTAATAATCATAGATGGAACATAATTACACAGATTTGCCAAAACATAAGCAGCAATAACTACAGTTGATTCATTCAAACTAAAAAAATGATCAATATTTTATTCCTGCCGTGATAAATCTTTATTGCTCAAATCAATAAGTTGGTTAATAGTGAAAAATGTCAGTCAACTTAAAGAATACATTTTTCATGTTGATCAAAAACATCAAACTAAGTGAGGTGATAATAATTATTAAGAACAAATCTTACAGGGTAGTATATAGATCGCAAAGTAGCATCAGACATCCACTGCAATTATTTCAACAAATGGGTCGGGATTTACTAGGATCAAGAGAATTAGCTTGGCGGTTATTGGTACGGGATATTAGTGCTCAATACCGTCAATCACTTCTAGGAATTTTCTGGGCATTTCTCCCACCGATAATTACAGCAGCTAGTTTCACCCTGGCTAAAAGCAATGGCATTATCAATATTGGTAATACAGAATTACCTTATCCCGCATATGTCATGTTTAGCATGACGTTGTGGCAAACTTTTACAGAATCATTGAATGGACCAGTACAAGCAGTATCATCTGCGAAACCAATGCTAGCAAGAATTAATTTTCCTCGTGAAGCATTGATTATTGCCAAATTAGGAGAGGTATTTTTTAATTTTGGTATTAAGCTGATATTAATTGTAGGTTTATTTATTTGGTTTCAATTCCCTGTGAATTGGAGTATAATTTTAGCACCAGTCGCATTAATTCATTTAGTTGCCCTAGGAACATTTATTGGTTTATTGTTAGCACCTATGAGTGCTTTATATCAAGATATAACTAAGGGGTTAACATTAATTATTGGATTTTGGTTATTTCTCACGCCAGTTGTTTATCCTGTGCCTAGTGATGGAGTATTTGGCAGCATTGTCAAGCTAAATCCAGTTACACCTTTGTTAGTGACAACGCGAGAATTAGCAACGACAGGCATAGTTTCTAACCCACAAGGATTTTGGTTAGCTAGTTTAATTGCAATTGTCGGATTGCTGTTAGCTTGGGTTATTTATCGTGTAGCTATGCCCTTTGTAGTTGAGAGGATTAGTTCATAATGACAATTATCAATGAACAAGAAATAGGAGCTGCACCACAAGATAATCCAAGTGATATTGTCCTTTCAGTTAATGGAGTTTCTAAAAAGTTTTGTCGGGATTTAAAGCGGTCTTTGATGTATGGTGTTCAAGACATTGCCTCTGAATTATTAGGATTGCGAGAAAAGAGTGATAAATTACGAAAAAAAGAATTTTGGGCATTAAATAATGTTAGTTTTCAATTGAAGAAAGGGGAAGCATTAGGTTTAGTAGGAAAAAATGGTAGTGGTAAATCAACACTGCTGCGAATTATTGCAGGTTTGATTAAACCGGATACTGGTTCTGTAGAAGTTAATGGCCGAGTAGCGCCTTTGATTGCATTGGGAGCAGGATTTAATCCGATTTTGACAGGAAGGGAAAATATTTATGCTAATATGGCGATTTTGGGTTTGTCGAAGAAAGAGATTGATGAGCGGTTTGATGAGGTTGTAGAGTTTGCAGAGATTGGGGATGCAATTGATGCGCCGGTGCAGAGTTATAGTTCCGGGATGGCAGCGAGGTTAGGTTTTGCTAGTGCTATTCATACTGAGCCAGATATTCTCCTGATTGATGAAGTCTTGGCGGTGGGAGATATGTCTTTCAGAGCGAAATGTTACCGCCAGCTTTCAAAACTGCGGGGGAAGAAAACCTCACTCATTTTAGTTTCGCACGATCCTAATTCAATTTTAGCTGTTTGCGAATCAGCTGTTTATATCTCTCAGGGCGATGTAATTTTAGCAGGTGAAACTCATGAGATCATGCAAAAGTATGAGGAAGATATTTTATTAAAAGATGGTAACTCTCAAACAGGATCACTATTTCTAACCGAAAAAGACATAAATGAGAGTATGGGGTTAGATATCACCCATGTCTATTTTAAAGATGAAAATAACAATATACTTGAAACTCCCATTAGTAGTAGTAGCACTGATTTATGCATCGGTCTTAAGGCAAGTATGAATTTGAAGGAGGTTGATATTGTTATATTGATTCATGACAAGGCAAGAAACGGAGAACGCATTCTCCGTTTAAGCAGCTCTAGTGATATAAACCTGTTTAATTTTTCGCCTGGTAAACATGAAATAAAGCTTCAGATGCCAGTTTTTTGTCTAAGACCTGGATCGTATGTTGCCAAAATTTACTTAACATTGCCTTCCCTTTTTATGCTCGATATGGTCGAAGCATTTCACTTTAAAGTAGATGGATTTGTCAGTATGAGTGAATGTTCATTCTATCAACCCAGAAGTTGGCATCACGAAAGCTCAAATATACTCTTGAGCACTTCCAATGATGAGACTGATACCTCTAAAATGAGTAGCAGTAAATGTCAACAAAAATAATGAATATTACATATTATTTTTGTCTAATTATTAGTCATGAAAAAGGCAAAAAAATGTATCTAATATACACCTGAAAGCACAAAATTCAAAACAAATAATATTATTACAATGCATCAAAAATTAGCAAGAACAATTGTACATGAATTCATACCACCACTGTTTGCTAGAGCTTTAGATAAATTGAGAGGTAGAAATAAAAATAAAACAGCTAATTCAGAGATATTATCTAACACTTATTTAGCTCATGAATTGCAGCGACTCTCGGAATTACCTCGTAGGGTACCAACTAAAACTTCACTTCTCGGACGTGAGCTTCTAACAGTTGATGCAGCTTCAGTTCTTCAAGTCTATGATTTTTATTTTGTTAAAGGGAGTTGTGAATTTACCACTTCATTGAAGAAGCCCAAAATAATAGACTGTGGAGCTAATGTTGGAGCAACAATCCTGTATTGGAAGAGCCTTTATCCTGACTCAGAGATTATTGCATTTGAACCCGATCCAGAAATATTTGAGCTGCTAACTGCTAACTGCAAAGACTTATCCTCTGTAACGCTTATTCCAACTGGTCTATGGACTTTCGATGGCGAGCTTGAGTTCTTGGCTAATGGAGCTGATGGTGGTCATATTGCTGAATTTGCTGAGGAAGTAACAGAAGAAAAAGTTAAAATCACTGTTCCTGTAAAGCGTCTTCGCGACTATCTACATGAGCCTTGTAGTATGTTAAAAGTTGATATTGAAGGGGCTGAGACAGATGTCCTTCAAGATTGTGCAGACCTGTTGCATAATGTAGAGAACATTTTTGTTGAACATCATTCATTCATTGATCAATCACAAAAACTGAGTGACTTTTTTCTCATATTAGAAAATGCAGGATTCAGAATACATATTCAAGGTGAAGAGCCAGCAGCACAACCTTTTATTCATCGTCCTGTCTATAACGCCAAAGATCTAAGGCTTGATGTTTTCGCATTTCGTAATTAGATTTCATATTTCATACCAATATTATGAAGCTCCGTTACCACGGTGTATAGCAGAAGACAGAAGGCAAAAATAAAATCCTAACTATCACTATATTGTAGCTTCTCAATCTGCCCTAATCTTTAAGCGTAGTCCTATATCAGAAGTATGCACCTAAATATGAATCATGTTTTTCAACAATAGATTTATTTCTTATCTATTGAATTTAGTCGAAAGCAATATCCAACAGCTCCTGAATATCCGCACTTCTACACTTGATTATTGATTGACCTCCCATGCGTATTGTATTTGTTACACCAGAATATGTTACTGAGGAATATTTTAGCGGTGGATTAGCAAACTATTTGCATCGCGTTTCTAAAGCACTTATCTCTTTAGAACATAAGGTTCATATTATCGTTCAATCTGAAATTGATCGGGCAGAATTTGTTCATGAAGGTATTCAGATTCACCGCTTAACTACGGGTCGAATTCATAGGTGGATAAATCAACTCACATGGAATCTTCTGCCTGAAACATCTAGGTGTATTGATTTCAGCTTTCAGGTTTATTTTAAGATAATGCAGTTGCATAAGCAGCAGCCTTTCGATATTGTCCAGTTCCCGGATTGGAATGCTTGTGGTGTTATATCGAGCTTATTTTTATCCATACCACAGGTAACACGCATTTCGGCGTATCGTCCAGTCTGGTATGAACTTAGTGGAGATAAGCGCAATTTTGATGAGCGAATCATAGAATGGCTGGAATGGTTGCAGATGTGGCTAAACAGATACATCTATGTACCAAGTTATACCATCAAGCAATTACTAGCTAAAGAGGCCAAGATTTCTAATGTTGAAGTAATTCATACCCCGTTCTATCTCGAAACATCAAATTGGGATACATCAGTTTTCAATGAATATCTGATAGACAAAAAATATTTACTATTTTTTGGTCGATTTCAACTCCATAAAGGATTTCATATATTAGCTAAAGCGTTACTCCAAGTTTTAGAAAAACATCCAGATTGCCATGCAGTTTTTGTTGGAAAAGATACAAAGACTTCTCTCTCAGATTCCATGAAGGAATATGCCAAATTGCTTTGCAGTCAGTATGAAGGGCGACTGATTTTTATAGATCAGATACCTCATAGCAAGCTTTATCCTGTAATTGCTGGTGCTAAATTAGTTGTCTTGCCTTCTCTAATTGACAACTTACCCAATGCTTGTTTAGAAGCTATGGCATTGGGTAAACCTGTTATTGGAACTATGGGTGCTAGTTTTGATGAACTGCTTGTAGAAGGAGAAACAGGTTTTCTTGTAGCTGCTGGTGAAGTAAATACCCTTGCCGTTAAGATAAATGAGGCATGGATAAACCCTGGTTTGAATAAAATTGGTCAATCAGCAAGGTTGAAGGTTCAAGAGTTTGCTATTGAGAATACAGTAAAAGATCTTCTGACCTACTACAGCAAGGTAATTAAAACACTTGGTTCAGTTTAATTTTTATCTCACACAAATTTATGCCTAAAGTCACAGTTCTAACGGCAGTTTATAACGGAGAATCCTATCTTCGAGAAGCGATAGATAGCATTCTTGCTCAGACATTCCCTGACTTTGAGTTCTTAATTATTAATGATGGCTCTACAGATAGTACACAAGAAATCATCCAATTCTATGATGATCCACGTATCCGCTTGATAAATAACGAGTATAACCTTGGCTTAACCCGAAGCCTAAATAAAGGATTGGAATTAGCCAAAGGAGAATTTATTGCTCGTCAAGACGCAGATGACATTTCAGAGCCAGAAAGGTTAGCTAAACAGGTTGCTTTTCTGGAAACACACCCTGAAGTGGCATTAGTGGGGACATGGTACAAAGATATTGATCCACAAGGAAATTTAATTGGAGAGTGCAATTTACCCTGTGACTGTACACAAATTCGTTGGGATATTTTGTTTTACTGCCCTTTTGTACATAGTGCTGTGATGTTTCGTAAACACACTATTGCTGAGCAGATTGGGTTCTATGATGAAGCTTTTTCCTATGCTCAAGATTACGATTTGTGGTGGAGAATTTCCCGCCGCCTACAAGTTGCAAATATAAACGAATATTTAATGAAGCTGCGGATAAATCCTTCATCTATGACAGCTACCTATGGAAATATAGTCGATGATGAACCTCTAAAAATCAAGATTACTAATATAGGACATTTATTGGGGTGGGACGAAGCCAAGACGTGGAATGATGGAGTACTGCTGAGAGCGATGACTTGGTTATGGCTTGGTGAATTAGATAAACTAAACTCTCTTAATCTACAACAGCTTAATAAAGTAATAGAACAAATACTTCACCTACATCATGCTTTTTGCAAGTACTACAAGCTTAATCATGAAGAAATAAAAAAACACTATAACCAAGTTTATGCTTGTCTAAGCAATCAGTTATTATCTCTAACTTACTACTACTTAGAAAAAGATAAAATGACTGCTTGGTGGCTTTTTATTAGAGCTTGTCGTTTGAATTTTTCTATTTTGTTGACTAAAAAATATCTGAGCTTATTTATTAAATTACTTATAGGCTCACGGCTAGTTAGAGATATTCGACACTTAACTCGAGAGAAGCTGAAACTGGAACAGAACTGAGGTTGTGATTAAATTTAAATTACTACAGGTGAGTAGAAAATTTTCTAGCAATAAATTATCAATTTACTGAGAGATAGTATGGATATAGCCTACATTATATTAGCACATAAATATCCACGGCAACTAATACGTCTTGTCAATAGATTAAATACAGAGAAAACATATTTCTTAATTCATATAGATAAAAAAACAAATAATGACATATATCAAGAAATAGTTCAAGGGTTATCCAAGTATCAAAATGTTTCTTTTCTTGATAGGCACAAATGCTATTGGGGTGGTTTTGGTCATGTTTTAGCTTCTATAGAAGGAATTAAAGAGATATTTAATAGTAATATATCTTGCGACTACATTCATCTTTTGACGGGACAATGTTATCCGATCAAATCTAATCAACAAATTAAAGATTTTTTAGAAAAGATTAATCATCGTTCTCTTGTCAGCTTTTTTTCTTTACCAAGCGATGTATGGATAAAGGGTGGGGAAAAAAGAGGAGGAATGGATAGAATTGAATATTTTTATTTAAATCTGTTTAATAAACACTTCCAAGCATCATTGTTTAAACACAAGTTTAAACGCAAATTTCCCAAAGGCTTTAAACCATTTGGAGGTTCGGCATATTGGTGCTTATCACGAGAACTTGCAAAATATATAAACTCATTCATAATTCAACATTCTGACTTCGTTGATTTCTTTAAAAATGTATTAACTCCTGATGAGATATTCTTTCAAACAATTATCATGAATTCGCCCTTCAAAGAACAAATAATAAGCAATTATATGACCTATACACTGTGGCTAGATTCCTCAGATCATCCAGAAATATTAGATGTCAGTCATTTTGATAAATTATCTCAATCATCTTGTTTATATGCCCGAAAATTCGATGCCAACAAAGATTCAAAAATATTAAACTTAATCGACGAATACCTTTTGAAAGAATGAAATGAACAATAATTCACTAGTATCTATAATTATCATTTTTTTGAATACGGATAAATTTATTCAAGAAGCAATAGAGAGTGTAGTCTCCCAAACTTATGAAAATTGGGAACTTTTATTAGTAGATGATGGTTCCACCGATAATAGTACTGAAATTGCTCAAAAATATGCCGCAATATATACTGACAAAATCCGTTATTTAGAACATGACAATCATCAAAATAAAGGTAAAAGTACTTCACGTAACCTGGGTATAAGTCATGCTAGAGGTGAGTACATAGCCTTTCTGGATGCTGATGACGTTTTCCTACCGCTCAAACTAGAAAAACAGATGGCAATTTTAGAATCTCATCCAGAGGCTGCTATGGTTTATGGTAATACCTTGTATTGGCATAGCTGGACAGACAATCCTGAAGATAGTCAACGGGACTATGTGCCAGAACTAGGTATTGAGCCCAATACCCTGGTTCAGTCTCCATTATTGCTGCAACTTTTGCTCGGACATGGGGGAGCTGTTCCCTGCATCTGTAGTTTTCTGGTAAAACGTGAGTTTGTCGAAAAGATTGGTGGATTTGAAGAAACCATCCAGCACCTTTATGAAGATCAAGTATTTTTAGCCAAAATCTTTCTTACAGCACCTGTATTTGTTGAGGGTGGGTGTTGGGAAAAGTATCGGCAACGTGATGATTCTAGCTGGTATCTTTCAATGTATACAGGCGAAGATGATAAAGCACGCTTCATTTTCCTTAGTTGGCTAGAGAAGTATTTAACTGAACAGGGAGTCAAAGATGCAGAGATTTGGCGAACTCTTCAAGAACAGTTATGGTCTTATCGCTATCCAATTTTGTCAAAAATAACAAAGCGTGCTCAACATTTTGTCGGACAAATGAAAGCGTTAGTTAGATAAATAATAATACGGAGATTTTTGCCAAATTATAGTTTTTAATTTTACAAATTTTATTCTCATGAATACAAAATATTTGAAGCAAATAGCAAAGCGGACATTGCCATCACCTATCCATAATTGGTTGGGAACTCAATTGCAAGGAAATGAATATTGCCCACCAGTGGGTACAGTTAATTTTGGCAACTTGAGACGCTTGACACCTATCAGTCGGGAGTTTGGCTACGATCGCGGACTTCCTGTTGACCGCTACTACATTGAAAATTTTCTGGCTTGTCAGGCTCAGGATGTTCAGGGGCGAGTTTTAGAAATTGGAGATGCAACTTACACAAAAAGATTTGGTGGCGATCGCATTACCAAAAGTGATGTATTACACGTGGTCGAGGGAAATCCAGAAGCAACTATTGTGGGTGACTTAACTAATGCCGACAACATTCCTTCAGAGGCTTTTGACTGCGTAATTCTGACGCAAACTCTTCACCTCCTCTACGATATGAAAACGGCTTTAGCAAATCTCTATCGTATCCTCAAACCTGGTGGTATTTTGCTGGTAACTGTTCCTGGTATCAGCCAAGTAGTCAAATGTGATTGGGGTAGTGATTGGTGCTGGGCTTTGACCGCTCAATCAGCACGGTTGTTATTTGCAGAGTTTTTCCCAAAAAACAATGTCCAAGTTGAAACTCATGGCAATGTTCTCGCAGCGATCGCTTTTTTGCAAGGACTGGCTGTAGAAGAATTGAGCCAGGAAGAACTTGATTACCAAGATGATGAGTACCAAGTCTTAATTACTGTTAGGGCAGTCAAACCTGAGGTAGCATGATGAACATCAGTTGGGCGAATAAATTACCAATTCCTTTGTATCATTTGTATCATTGGCTGCGAAATATATGGCATGACTGTCCTCCTGTAGGGTGGGTCAACCTTGGTAGCTTGGGAAGAGTCAAGCCTATCAGCCAAGATTTTGGCTTTGATCGGGGTTTACCAGTGGACCGCTACTACATTGAAAATTTCCTTGCCCGTCATGCAAAAGATATCCAAGGTCATGTACTAGAAATAAAAGAACCTCTTTACACCTACAAATTTGGAGGCGATCGCATCACAAAAAGTGACATCCTTCATGTAGAAGCAGGTAATCCCAAAGCGACGATTGTGGCAGATTTAACCAACGCTGACCATCTGCTATCGGATACGTTCGACTGCATCCTTCTTACTCAAACCCTGCAATTTATCTACGATGTCCCAGCAGCAATTAAAACTCTGCATCGGATTCTTAAACCTGGGGGTGTTTTACTGGTAACTGTTTCCGGTATCAGTCAAATTAGCAGCGAAGACATGGAACGTTGGGGTCAATACTGGAGTTTTACCACTCTCTCAACTCAAAGACTATTTAAGGAAGTTTTTGACCAAGACAAAGTAGAAGTTACAGCCTACGGAAATGTATTGAGTGCGATCGCTTTTCTGCATGGCTTGGCAACTAAAGAATTGGAACAATCAAAGCTAGACTATCACGATCCTGAGTACCAGGTCTTAATTTCAGCTAGAGCAGTGAAGTAGTGGAAGTAATAATGTTAGGAAAAATCAGTAACAAGGTGGGACGTAAAGTCTCAAAGCTAAAAAAGAAAATTTTTCCTGGTGCGCTTATATTAATGTACCACCGTATAGCTGAAGCAGATTCAGATCCTTGGTCCCTATGTGTAACACCAAAACACTTCGCTGAACACTTAGAAATTTTACGACAATATGGGAACCCAATACATTTACAAGAATTAACAAAAAAACTTGGCGATCGCCAACCAGTACATCGGTCGATTGTCATCACATTTGATGATGGCTACGCCGACAACCTCCATAATGCCAAACCCTTATTAGAAAAATACGACATTCCCGCAACAGTTTTTATTACCACTGGTGGTATTGACCAAAAACATGAATTTTGGTGGGATGAACTAGACAGACTATTATTACAACCTGGTACATTACCGAATGTACTTCAGTTAAATATTAGTGGCAGAACTTACCAATGGGAATTAGGAGAAGCAACAGATTACAGTGAAGCAGATTCTCAACGCGATCGCTCATGGAGAATGGAAAAAGGACAAGACCCTACCCCACGTCATGCTCTGTATCGCTCACTGTATCAACAGTTGCAATTTTTGCCTATACATGAACGAGAAAAGCTGCTAAATGAAATACGTGTTTGGGCAAATGCTGAAGTAGTAGGTCGTTCAACCCATCGCTCCCTTTCCCAGGAGGAGATGCTGGCATTAGAGTCAGGGGGACTAATCGAAATTGGTGCCCATACTGTTACACACCCCTTTCTTTCCAAACTTCCAATAGCTTCGCAACGGGATGAAATTCAGCAAAGTAAAGACTATCTGGAAAAAATTCTGGGCCATTCTGTTACAAGTTTTTCCTATCCCAATGGTAGTTACGCTCTTGAGACAAACTCTATTGTTCGAGAAGTTGGATTTAACTGTGCTTGTTGCAGTGTAGCTGACCGAGTTCAACCCCATAGTAATAATTTTTTATTACCCCGATTTGTAGTTGAAGATTGGGATGGTGAAACTTTTTCTCAATGGTTATCTAATATAAGAAGTTTGTAGATAAATATATGATTAAAAAAATAAGAAGAATTCGTTCTCATTATCAGAATATAAATTTTAAGTATCTGAAGATTATCCAGACTTTATTTGTACAGTTAAAACTGCAGAACAAGAATATATTTATTTATAAAAATTTGCTTTTTTATTTAGCAGATAATTCACACATCAATGTTTTAGGCAAATTAGAAATTGGGTGCCAGTGGCAAAATGGAAAATACTATCCTTCTCAGTTAATCATTAGAGAAAATGCAACTTTAGAAGTAAAAGATGATTTTAAAATATTTACTAACTGTAATATATGGCTCAATACAAATGCAACTTTAATTCTTGGAAGTGGATATATTAATAATGGATTGAATATGTCTTGTTTTAATAGGATTGAAATAGGTCATAATGTTGCGATTTCAGAAAATGTCACCATTCGAGACAGCGACGACCATTTCATAAAATCTCCAGTCGAACCCTCAGAGCCAATCGTTTCAAAACCAATTACCATAGGAAATAATGTTTGGATTGGTATGAATGTCACAATACTAAAGGGGGTTTCCATCGGTGATGGGGCAGTTATTGCTGCAGGTTCAGTTGTAAATAAAAATATTCCTCCGAAAACATTAGCAGCAGGAGTTCCCGCTCATATAAAGAAAAATAATATCGAATGGTTTTGATCACTGTTGAAAACAAAATTATTTTAAATTAGTAAAATGAGTGATGATAAACATTTTATTTCTTGTATTATTATCTTCTTTAATGCTGGTGAGCAGTTCTTTATAGAAGCGATAGAAAGTGTATTTGCCCAGACTTACGAAAACTGGGAACTATTACTAGTAGATGATGGCTCTACTGATGGTAGTACAGAAATAGCACTACGCTACGCACAAAAATATCCTGAAAAAGTTCGTTATCTGGAACATAAAGAACATCAAAATCGCGGCATGAGTGCCACTCGCAATTTGGGTATTCGGCACGCCAAAGGTGAATATATTACCTTTTTAGATGCCGATGATGTATGGTT
>JASJCJ010000176.1 GCA_030066045.1 Calothrix sp. MO_167.B12 | reverse complement strand
CCACATTTTACCAATAATTGGTCGCGCTCATGTGGCTTATATTCCTAATGGGAAAGTGATTGGACTATCAAAAATTGCCCGTATTTGTGAAATGTATGCGCGACGTTTGCAAGTACAGGAAAGATTGACTTTACAAATCGCTGATGCACTCCAAGGTTTGTTACAACCCCAAGGAGTTGCGGTGATTGTGGAAGCTAGTCATATGTGTATGGTGATGCGTGGTGTGCAAAAACCTGGTTCTTGGACTGTGACTAGTGCAATGCGGGGTGTATTTGCAGATGATTCCCGTACCCGTGAGGAGTTTATGAATTTGATTCGGCACAATCCTCAGTTCCACTAATCAGATTTCTGCGGAAATATGGCAATGGTAAACAAGGCTCTACCATTGCCTAAAACTTTAGATTCAGAATAGGAACATGGTAATTCATTAGAGGTATTTCTAGAGCATTTCCCCAGCGTTAGTCGAGAAAAGGCAATGGCAGCTCTTGAATTAGCCAAGGAAATGTTAATACCGTTTCACTTTATTGGTGATACAAATCATGGATTTGGGCGCACGCAATGCGCCCCTACATATCCCCTACGTATGTATCAATATTTTTGTTGGTATAACAGCGTATACGAATCCTGCTTGAATATTTTCTGTTATCTTGACAATTCTTAGAGTTTGTGCAGGGTTGGTCGTATTGATGGGTGTCTGTATCAATCAACCCAGTTTACAACTTGTAATCCAGGAATTTGTTTAAAGTGACGGGTGTTCCGCGTAACCAAAGTGGCTCGATTAGCTAAAGCAATACTCGCAATTAATAAATCTGCTCGTCCTATTTTTCGTAGCTTGGGAACCATACGCAGACGTTCAAACTCTTCTGATGCAGCTTCAGTTATGGGAACAATCATCAGCTGATGTAGCAGTTCCTCTGTACGTAAAAATAGTTTTTGTGCCTTTAATAAATCTGTTCCTGTTTGGGCTTTCAGGAGGTAATCAATACGTCCTCGTAATACCTCAACTTTTGTGATGATGGTAATGCCAACATCTGGATCATCTGCAGTTCTCAATCGCTCAACTACATTTGCTTGTCCTGCATAAAGATGAGTGAGGGTATCGGTATCAAGCAAATGCATTAACTATTGCACTCCTCATCTATTTCTGAACGTCCCCTTGTTTGGTAGATGGTTGCTCTTAATTCTGCAAGGGAATTATCATCTGCAAATACACCTGCTTGCTGAATCAGAATATCTCGACTGCTTTGAGAACTTAGCCATTTATCAATTGCGACTTTTAAAAATCTCCAGTCATCCTCTATTTTGCGACCTGGAATATTACCCTGTAATGCTTGACGTAGGACTACTTCAATAGGTAAGCGTAAGTATTCTGAAGCTTCTTCTAAGGTAAGAATCTCTGGAACTTTTGCTAGTACCATAACCAATTAGTTATTTGTATTCTCTGGATTCAATCATAGCAGTTTTATGGAATTATGAATTATGAATTATGAAGCTTAAATTAGGAATTTTAGAACTATTACAAATATAAATAAAACTGGATTTCTATAGTAGTAATCCCAATTCTAATCAAAATAGTGTTAAGGCACTATTCCAATTTCTTAGTGCGCTATTAAATTATTCATTCAGCCTTCAGCATTCATAATTCATAATTTAGTTTGGTTTCCAATCAATTAATTTCCCTAATTAATAGAACTCCTAGTGGAGCGCACTAGTTATGATGGTGGAACCTGGTTTCCAATCAATATCATAATTACTTGAAATTTAGTTTCATTTCTTCATAAAAATTCACTATAAAATCAACTTCTATTAACTAAAGTGCATCATTCCTAGCAGTTTTGGGAGAATCAGAAGCGATAACAAAATAAAGGCATTTATAGTCCAAATTTTATCGGACATCATTCATTGCTAGGAATAGGGAGAAAATTTACATGAAGTTAGCTTACTGGATGTATGCAGGTCCTGCTCACATTGGTACCCTAAGAGTTGCCAGTTCGTTTAAAAATGTGCATGCGATTATGCACGCACCCTTGGGGGATGATTATTTTAATGTCATGCGCTCAATGTTGGAGCGGGAACGCAATTTTACCCCCGTAACTGCTAGTGTAGTCGATCGCCATGTTTTGGCAAGGGGTTCTCAAGAAAAGGTTGTGGATAATATTACCCGTAAGGACACAGAGGAAACACCAGATTTAATTGTATTAACCCCTACTTGCACCTCCAGTATTTTACAGGAAGACCTAGCCAACTTTGTGGAACGGGCACAAATGGATTGTCAAGGGGATGTGCTGTTGGCTGATGTTAACCACTACCGGGTGAATGAATTACAAGCAGGCGATCGCACTTTGGATCAGATTGTTCAATTCTACATCAATAAAGCCCGGAAAAAGGGAGAACTTCCGCAAGGGAAAACAGCAAAGCCTTCTGTCAATATTATTGGCATTTCTACCTTGGGTTTCCACAACCAACATGACTCCACGGAGTTGAAGAAACTCATGGCTGATTTGGGCATTGAGATAAATGCAGTCATCCCAGAAGGTGCATCGGTGCATGAGTTAAAGAACTTGCCACGGGCTTGGTTTAACCTCTGTCCCTACCGGGAACTGGGCTTGATGACTGCTAAATACTTGTCAGCAGAGTTTGGGATGCCCTACGTGGATATTACGCCGATGGGTGTAGTGGAAACTGCTCGCTGTGTCCGTAAAATTCAGCAGGTGATTAATGACCAAGGGGCAGATGTAGACTATGAAGATTTCATTGAAGAGCAAACCCTACACGTATCCCAAGCGGCTTGGTTCTCCCGTTCCATCGACTGTCAAAACCTAACTGGGAAGAAAGCAGTGGTATTTGGTGACAACACCCATGCAGCCGCCATGACCAAAATTTTGACACGGGAAATGGGCATTCACGTAGTTTGGGCGGGAACCTACTGCAAGTATGATGCTGACTGGTTCCGGGAACAGGTAAAGGATTATTGTGATGAAGTAATTATAACCGACGATCATGGGGCAATTGGAGATGCGATCGCTCGTGTGGAACCTGCGGCGATTTTCGGTACTCAAATGGAGCGTCACGTTGGTAAGCGCCTGAATATTCCCTGTGGTGTGATTGCTGCACCCATCCACATCCAAGATTTCCCCATTGGTTACAAACCATTTATGGGTTATGAAGGGACAAACCAATTAGTGGATTTGGTGTACAATTCCTTTACCTTGGGTATGGAAGACCATCTGTTAGAAATATTTGGTGGACATGATACCAAGGAAGTAATTACTAAGGGTATTTCCGCGACATCTGACTTAAATTGGACAAAGGATGGTTTAGCTGAATTGAATAAGATTCCCGGTTTTGTTCGCGGTAAAGTCAAGCGGAATACCGAGAAGTTTGCCAGGGAAAGGGGAGTGAAGGATATTAATGTTGAGGTATTATATGCAGCCAAGGAAGCGGTAGGAGCTTAAGAGGAGTGAGGGAGTGAGGGAGTGAAGGAGTGAGAGAGTGATAGGGTGATGGGGTGAAGTAAACAATTGGGAAACGGATACATTTGTTAGAGTTTTTTCTCCCCTGCTCATCATCTCATCATCTCCCCATCTCCCCATCTCCCCATCTCCTTATCCCCTGCTCCTTTAATTTAAGATTCTTACTTGAGGGTGACTTGCCAGCGATCGCTCACTTTCTCTAATATAAAAGAATTACAAGAATGGAGAAAGCCAAGGAAATTGGCATCCAAATTCAACCTTTCCATTACCTTACTTACAGGTTGACCATACTGTTGGTTAAATTTGCTACTTAAGGTTTCCATCGGGATATAATTTTTACTTGTTTTAGTAACTAAAGTATTAACAATTTTTGCTAAAGCTTTTTCTAAATCTGATTTATTTTTTAACTTAATTTTAGAGCTATGGGGCATTTTAAACAAAGCTACATAGATATTACTATCTTCTGGAACTTTATGTAATGCAAAATCAGCAGTTTCCTCAAAAAAATCCTTAGCTGTTTTACCAGGTAAATGATGGGATACTACCTGATTTATGTCAAGATGAGACTTTTTATAAAATAGCTTAGATATTCTAGAAAGTGCGACCCATTGATTGGCAGTTCGAGTTACTTCTGCTGTGATTATTTCTTTAACTTGATGCAAAAATTTTTCCAGAGAAGGCACAATTGTATGCACTTGTGCCTGATTATTTTGAGTATTCAATACTTCTATGTTGCTATTTTTTTGACTAACATGGTAGACGATGATGCCATTTTTTTGCAGATGATTACATAAGTTAATCATAACGCGATCGCAAGAGCAAACAAATACTTCTTGAACCTGGGGATAATGCTCCTGAATCGATGCTCCAAAAGCAATCATTTTGCCATCAGCATTATCTTTCCCAGCCGGTACATGAATCAAATCGTAGCCTCGCTGATGAAATTCATTATCTTTTTTGCCCATAGCCTGCCAATTAGCAAAAGCAATTTTGACTTGCAATGGGCAATTGCTAACTTGACTGAGAAACTGTTCAGTTTCTAGATTCAGCTGTAAATTTTCCGCATCTAACAGCAAAATAGCTATTCCGGATTGTACTCCAGAAATACTACGGGAAATAGATACCAATGACTGGTAATCATGATCAATTTCATCTGCAGCATGATTGTAGCCATTATTAACAGTTGTGGGAGAATTTAATTTATCCTCCTTGTGAGGATTGAGGCGGTTAATTTTTGCTAATAAAGTAACTAATATAGGAGAATCAAAAGACTCACGAATTAATAGAGCTTTTAATAATCTTCTCAGTTGTTTGAGTAAGGTCTGCCAATCCGAAGCTTCACTGAGTACCTTGATTAATTTGGCCTTCAAATTTAATTGATTGCGACTGCTATGCCAGGAAATATTCCTGTACTTTTCAATTAGTAACTCTGGCTGCTGCTCTTGAATAAAAATAATTGTTTGACAAACATGGGAACCAATTTCATTGAGCAGAGTAGAGTCATATATAGTCTCCGAACATTCCATAATTAATTAACTGCAGTAAGTAGTACATCCTGGCTCTAATCATTATTGAAAATAATGGTTTATCCATGTTATATCTAGGGATTAAACCATCTGAGATCCGTAAATTTGCTTAAGACCAATGATGTGAAAATGTCTTACTCTACCAAAGAAAAACAATTTTATTTTGCTGACTAAGTTTCAATGGCAATGTTACTCTTTTCTTGGTCAAAAAACTCTTTTAACTTGGTTTGCAGCCAATTTTCCATCAATTCATTGAGTAATCTTTGCTTCATTGGTTCATCTAATTGTGCAGGCAGAAGCTTTTCTAATCTAACAAGTACAATCCACT
Source organism: Calothrix sp. MO_167.B12 (assembly GCA_030066045.1). Classification (GTDB taxonomy): domain Bacteria; phylum Cyanobacteriota; class Cyanobacteriia; order Cyanobacteriales; family Nostocaceae; genus Calothrix_A. The sequence continues at coordinate 15,018 of JASJCJ010000176.1, read as the reverse complement.
CCCCTACACGAGTTGGTGGTAAGAGTTTACCAGGTGGATTAGAGACAAGAAGATTAGCTAAAATAGGGTGGGGGACAGATATTTCCACAGGACCGAGCAATCCCCCTGTATTGGCTTCCTGCCCCTGAGAATATTCCCTAGCGATGGCATCAAAGGATTGTTCCCCTTCTTGAATGCGAAAATAGAGTTCTTGGGCAATGCCAATATCATTCAGCCGAATTAGGGAATAGAGAACTTTATCTAATTTTGATTTCCGTTGAATAAAGTAAGATTCCAGTTTTTTACCCCAAGTATCTTGTTTGAATTTTTCTAATTTGGGGTTACGGGTGATTATATATTCCAAGTTTTCGCGGGATAAATTACGAGCCGCCAACCATGCTGCTAAATCTTCCTCAGAGGAAAGTTGGTTTCCTTGGTAAAATTGCTGATATGCCTGATTATTTTCTTCTGGTGATAGAGTAATATTAGCGATCGCATCTTCAATAATGATTTCTTTGATTAACTGAGGTAGTATTCCATACTGCTTCAAGAGGGGAAATATTTCTTCGGTACCAATTGTACGATTGCCTACTTGCAAAACTGAAGTCATATTATTTTTTACCAGCATTATCACTACAAGGGATTAACAAAGTTGAGATTTAAGGTTTTTGGACGATTCCACAAGATAACATGCAGACTTTAAGTCTGAGCTTCTAAGTTATGTTATACTCGCTGATCTATTTTATCTGCCTGATAACTCGATCCCAGACTATACAGATATCAAGAGTCTAATGTGCCTAAAATATACATTATGGCGCAGGTTATTGATAAATCTTCATAGCTTAGATGTCTTATTATCTAACTTTTTTAGTCAAAATTAAAGTTTTGGCTTCTGGAGAGTTTGAAGTAGGTACACAAGCAGAATGAAGGTATTGTCAGCTTTTCCCTTTTGCCCTCTAACTTGAAAATAGGGAGTGAAGGAGTGAAGGAGTGTAGACACGAAGTGGCTTCTCGTAGAGTAGGAGTAGGGGCGGGGTTTCCCCGCCCAGAGTGAAGGGAATTATTTTCATCTGCAGGTTGTGTACAAACGTTCATGGAAGACTAACTTGAAAATAGTTAATCAGCGCAGAATTTGTAGGGGCGCATTGCGTGCGCCCTTGAGGAGTTGGTCACAAAGCATTTTCATGGCTTGGTTGTGGGATTTTCCCGTGGGGGAATAGTGGTCTGTCCCATTAGTTCTAATAGGTAAATAATTGATTGTAGTGGGAGCGTCTCGCTCCCTGCTGTAGCGGGCAAGATGCCCGCACTACAACAGCCCTTCAAAATAAATGGGACAAAGCACTAGCTTGAAAATGGTTGTTGATTGTTAGTTGATGGTTGACAGCTTAGATGTGGGAGCTGCACTCGAGGTATTTTCATCCCTCTCCTTAATGGATACCGATGGCGAGTCAGGGGTATCACCCTCTTGGGAGTGGGAGCAGAAAAAACAAGTCCAAATTATGACAATAATCCCTAGCTTTTAGCCTAGTGTAGACGCGCTATGGGCGGCTTGGAGTAGAGTGGGGTCAAACCTACTATTCGCCAGCAGCATTCTTTTCTTAATGAAGAAGGGACATCCCTCTCCTTAATAAGGAGAGGGAAAGATTTTTGCACAGCAAAAAGCGAGGGTGAGGTTTTTCACAGATGCTGAATTACAATATATCCCACAGAGAGAAAACAGGAATAATTAAATAATCCTTAAAATATAGATAAATCTACCTTGATAGAGAGGCTAAAGATAAATATAATGCCGACCATAGAGGTATAAGTTTATCTAACCTTTATCTATGAAGAGAACTTTGCTTACATGGCTAGGTACAGCCCTCAGCCTCCTAATAGTAGATTTAGTTGTTCCCAATGTCGATATTGCTAACTTTCCAGCAGCTTTGCTGGCAGCAGTGGTGATTGGCTTAATTAACGCATCAGTGAGGCCAATATTATTTATTCTGTCTTTGCCAATAACTTTGTTAACTTTGGGAGCTTTTTCTTTAATAGTCAATGGTTTTTGTTTTTGGTTAGCTTCAGTGTTAGTTCCAGGATTTCTAGTCAAAGGGTTTTTGGCTTTTATTTTTGGACCCATTGTTCTGTCTTTAGCTAATACTTTTATTAGTCAATACTTTGCAGACAAAGAAATGAGTCTTAGTGACAATACAGAAGCTTAATACTGAACAAAAAAAGGAGTTAACTTATGAAATTATTGCTGCGTTTAATTATTGGTTTTGTTATACCTCCCCTTGGTGTTTTCTTAACAACGGGAATTAGTTCAACTTTGCTCATTAATATTTTGCTTACCCTTGTAGGTTGGTTACCGGGTTCTATTCATGCTATATGGGTAATACTCAAACAAGAAGAAAAAATGAATCGAGAAGGTACTGTGTCTTAATAATTTGAGTTAAGCTTTGGGCAAAAAATAAATTCCCTAAATTGGTTTCATAGAACAAGGTAAAAGTTCAAAATAAAACAGTCTGAAGTCCCTATATTTATTCATGGGAAAGAAAACAAACATTTATTACTATCCGAGAAGTTACTACCTGTCTACGAGACACATAGTGCGAAGTAATAATCTGTCCGTCTTAAATCCCCTTGTTTTAAATATGGGGATTTTCTTTTGATTTTTTAATTTTTAGACCTTCTTAAATGGAGACAAAAAAATGTTAGAAGATGCGAAGATAAATGTGAAGATAAAACTTGCAGCATTATGGGCAGCTACAATGTTTTGTTATTTATATGCAGATATTATTTCATTGTTTAAGCCAGGAATTATAGAGCAAATAATGGCTGGACAAGTATCAGTTTTTAAAATAAATCAAGCATTTTTATTGGGAAGTGCAATATTAATGTCGATTCCGGCTATTATGGTTTTCTTGTCCCTGATATTGAAATCTAAAATAAATCGTTATACAAACATCATATTAGGGATAGTTCATATTGGTATTGCTATCACTACGATGCTGATGCCAGGAACATGGGCTTATTATTTATATTATAGTGTTGTAGAAATTGTATTTCTTTCACTAATTGTTTGGTATGCATGGAAGTGGCCTAAACAAAGAGTTAGCCCTAATAATAGGATTTACGCAAGCGTCACAGAATAGAGTAAACTGGCACACATATTTCAATTCGATTCCAAAGCTTATAAGCTTTGATTTAGGCTATTTGATAATGCGTGAATGCGTGAATGCATGACCAAAAAATAGACTGGGCACAAACCCCCGGATTCATCCGTGGAGAGTCACGACTCGCGCTACCCAGAGCGACTTCCGTCGTCGCGGGGTCGCTCGTCAAAAATGAATCTATCGTTTCCAGCCCTTCGCAGTTGCTCTACTTGGGGAGTCACCCCCGTAGGCGAGTGGCATGATACCCCAAGGATACACTGCTGTTTCGATTTATCGATGGGGTAATAATTCTAAATTCTTCATTCTAAATTCTCAATTCTCAATTATGTCCAAGCACGGAAGAATGTACTATCTTGCCAAATACCAGCAACGCGCTTTTCAATGGCGGCTAATTCTTTCCCACTAAGTTGTTGAAATGCTCGCGCTACTTTAACATTACCTTCTAATTGCTTGACATTTTCTGCTGCCACAATACAACAGTGAACCCCCGGTTGAGACATACTGTATCCCAAAGCCTGTTCCATCCCTGTTAATCCCCCTGGCTTAAATAAACGTCCATAGGCAGGTACTTTCATGGCAATCACACCCACATTTTTTTGCCGAGCTACGGGAAGAACTACAGGGAGAAACGGACGAGGATGATATTTATCCGCTGCATTTACAGGAATAAGGGTAGTATGAAAAGGGTAGCGACGTAAGCCTTCAGCAATTACCCCTGGATCGTGGTGCCCGGTAATACCTGAGAAGCGAACAATTTTTTGCTGTATTGCCTCTTCCATAGCTTTAATTGCACCAGAATTACTAAAAATAGTATCTAGTTCATTGTTAAAAGAAACGTGATGCAATTGCCACAAATCGAGGTAGTCTGTTTTCAGGCGTTTCAGGCTGCGTTCTAACTCTCGCCAGGCACCATCCCTGTCTCGTTTGTCAGTCTTAGTAGCTAAAAATAGCTTTGAACGTCGGGATGGTAAAACTTTACCTAAATAATCCTCACTTGGGCCATAACTAGCCGCAGTATCAAAGTAGCGAATACCCAAGGAGAGAGCTTTTTCAATTTGTGCTACAGCATCCCTTTCTCTACCATTTTTAGATAGGGGTGTTTTTCCTGCACCACCCAAGCCAAATATGGGTACTTTTATACCCGTATTACCCAAAATCCTTTCTGGCATGGGATTAGGGGGTGTAGCATTGCTAGTAGTATTATTTTGCCAGTTTGTACATCCGATAATACCACCTGCGATCGCAACTGTTGTAGTTAAGAAATTACGTCGCGTCTTTTTGCCTGTCATCTTTGGTTACCAAGGCGAAATTGCTACTAATAATATTCTAGCGAGCGCGAAATATCAAGAAAAATTTTTATACCTAGGAACCATTTTCTACCGAAACTTGGGTACAACGTCGGAAAAGTCGCACATATAAGTACCCAGTCAAATAAACAAAATTCACAGCTATTAATAAACCCTTACTCAGCCAAAATGCTTGTAGAGGAAAAACATAAATAGTCGCCCCTAACACCAATAACCTTTCCACCAAAGAAACCACCCTACCGTGATACTGGGGATTCCAGTAGGAAATGGGACTAATAAAACGGTAATCGCTAAAAGGGTAAAAATGCCTATGGGCATCATCATTATGAACCGGAAAATCAAGGAAAGAATGGGCTAAAGCACTAAGCAGCAAAACTGACAATGGCCAATAACCGAAAAAATGAGCGATTGCAATGCCAATTATCTTTAAAGGAATGGAGTGAAAACTATGGGTTAAATTTTGCCACAAGGGTTGATAGTAGGTGTGTGTCCAAATTTCCTGTTCCGATTGGCGGCGCGCCCATTTAGCCCAAAAATACATGGCAAACATGGGCATATCCGGTAGTATAGCACCCACTACTATGGGTAAAGTCGCCTCGGGGTATGCAGGTGTGGTGAGAATGGCGAGGTTGAGAATGGCGTGACTAGGAGTATTCATTGGCTTGGATTCCACCAAATCAAAAAATGTTTACCGAAATATTGGGGTCTGGTGCCCTGTCTTTTGAGGCAGAATGTTTTTGGGAAGGGGTTTGAATCCCGGTCACAAAAACAAACTTATTACTTATTACTTATTACTTAATTCAAAATAGATCCAATTTTAGAATCCATAACAACACAAGCATTAACAGGAGAGTTCAAGTAGAGGGTAGTTTGAGGAAGTTGGTATTTGTCTCTTGCGTCCCCATTAAACCCAATCGCGGCTGCAAATAGCGGGTAATTTTCATCACACCTAAATCTGCCAAAATATAGCAGACAAAAGCACCAATCGGTGGATTAATTGTCTGTAACCAGAATATATTAAAAGGATGAGTATTCCAAGCCCAGCACCCCCAAGCAGTCCCCAATAACTCAACATACAGCACCAAGAAGCCCATAATAAAATAAAGTGTCTGATAACCTTTGCGGCGCAGTACCCATAGAAAAACGACAGCAAAAATAACACTGAGTGTATCTTGAAATAGGACAACAACAGCACTTAGGAGAATTACATAAAGTGAACTAAACACTGGTCGCATCTGCTTTTCATACTTGCTGACAAAAGACAGTTCGCTGATCAGCACTCCCACACTAAACAGAATGGCATGACCAAAAGGAACGTAAATAGGTACTTCCCCTAACCTATAGCTATACATTTCAAAAACTAAACTGAAAATAAATTCTCCAATAAGAGCAAAAGGGACAAAAATCATCGCCATTATTCGCCTATCGGGGCGTAGGGCAAATAACAATAGAAAGAAGTAACCAACAGTCAGAATATCTACAAGATATTGCCCTTCAAACACTTTAGCTGACATTTGAGGAGAATCAAGCCCTAACACGAAGATAACCAGGATAGGAAAGCTAATTAAAATGAAACTTCTGACTACATTTGACGGCTTAAGGGTAAGTAATTTATTTAGAAAAGGCATAATGAAGTATTGTTTATGGGTAAATGTATAGACCTAGGATGCCCATATAAACACCCACTAATAACTAATCAAATTTATCATTTTTAAGAGGTTAAAAATGAGCGATAAGCCTTCGGTATCGCTGAGTTATAGTGGACACGCTGCACGTTTCTTGGATGCCCGGAGGGCTATACACACTTACCACATAATTTTGGCAATAGATGATATTTTTCGTACTGCACCACCCTATGAACCCTATCTAAAATAGAAGTATAAGCTCCTAAATTAGGAGCTAGCAGTCAATTTCTACTCACCACAGAAAGGAAGATAATATGCTCAATACCTTAGAAGTAGTCCAGGCTGCTATTAATGCCAATCGCAATGGCACGAAAACTCTAGAGCAAGCCATTTCAGAAGCGATCGCTCAAGCTCGCACCACCTGCCACCAAAGTGGAAACGCTTCTAGTGAGTGTGCTGTTGCTTGGGATATTGTGGAAGAACTACAAGCCGAAAAATCCCACCAACAACAGGCAAAAATCAGAAAAACTGACCTGGAACTTTACTGCGAAGAACATCCAGAGGCGGTTGAATGTCGCTTATATGATGTTTAAAGTTGACAGTTGATGGTTGATAGTTATGGGATTTTGTTTATCTACAAGTCCCTAATTCGGCGGCGGCTGATTTTGTCAATTGCTTAATGGCTTCTAAATCAGGAGTGGAGATTTCACTTACCATACCCAACCATAAAAGGTATTCTATATTTCCTTTTGGACCCGTAATTGGCGACCAAACTAAACCTTTATAGCTCCATCCTAAACCTAGAGCTACCTGGAGAACCTGGAAAATAGCATCAGCCTGATCTTGGGAATCTCTGACTACTCCTTTTTTACCTACACGATTTCTCCCGACTTCAAACTGTGGCTTGACTAACAACACCAATTCCCTGGGAGGTTGAGTTAATTGCCACAATGCAGGCAAAATTTTTGTCAGGGAAATAAAAGATACATCTACTACTGCCAAGTCGGGAATTTCCCCTTCATCTGCGTATAACTCCCCTGGTGTCAAATGGCGTAAATTAGTCCTCTCCCGCAACACCACCCGTGGATTGTTACGTAAACCCCAGTCAACTTGCCCGTAACCCACATCAATACCGTAAACCTTTTTTGCTCCCGCTTGTAATAAACAATCCGTAAATCCCCCCGTAGAAATACCACCATCCAAACAAATTCTTCCTTCCACGGGAATGGCAAAAATTGACAAAGCCTTAGCTAATTTTTCACCACCACGGGAAACAAAACGCGATCGCTCTTTAATCTGAATTTCAGCGTCAACATTAACTTCCGTTCCCGGTTTATCAATGACTTGATTATTAACCCTCACCTCTCCTGCCTGAATTAACCGTTGTGCTTGCTGACGGGAAGCACATAAATCTCGTTCTACCAATAAAGTATCCAGTCGCTGCTTTGCCAAACTGACCTGTGTATCCTTGTTGAAATGTGAAATCAAAAATCGAAAAGCTTATTCTTTATTCCCTATTCTCCATTTTCACAACTAAAAACAGTTAAGTAGGTAGGCGTAATGAAAGCAACAGCGAAGTCGAAGCTTTAATTATGGGATTCCCCACACCCATTTCATAGTATCCCCTCTCCTTAATAAGGAGAGGGGCTGGGGGTGAGGTTTGATATTTAATTTGACCTAAATATCCTTCTCGCTTAACTCCCTAGTCATATAATCAAAAGGTCCATCCACAAAGCTAGTATCCTCAACACCAGCCTCTACAACCTTTTCTTTGACAATATCCTTCATAATTTGAATTCCGCGCACCGTAGGACTAATGGGTACACTCAAAGAATTGTAAGTTTCTCGTAAACCTTGCAACACCCGTTCGTCTAATACATCCATGCTGCCAGCAACAATTGCATAAGTGGCATAGCGCAGATAGTAATCCATATCCCGCAGACAAGCCGCATAGCGACGGGTGGTGTAAGCATTACCACCAGGACGAATTAACTCTGGCAATTCATCAAACAAACTTAAACCAGCTTGCTTGACAATTGCCGCCGCATCAGCATTAACAGCAGCTGCTGCTGCTACCCTAGCAGTACCACTAGCAAAATAAGATTTTAAATCATCAATCGCATCGCGGTCTAAGTACCGTCCTGCTAAATCATAATTATTAATCAGGCTTGTAACTGCGTCCCGCATTCCTTCTTCTCCCAAATCTTCACTATTGATAATTCTGATATTTATTTGGCTATTTTGTTCAGCCTGTAAAATTTTGTAACGACTACTCCACAAGAAGTAAGAACGCCAAAATAATCTACGCGCTAATTTAGGATTTTATGCCAAAGTTGACCTCTAGGAAATGAAGTGTAGAGTTTTGTATCAATTATGAACTCCATTAGGACTTTTAGTGACAGTTGACGGTTGACAGTTGACGGTTGACAGTTGACAGTCTTTAATTCATCACTCCTTCCCTCCTTCACTCCCTCACTCCTTCCCTCCTTCACTCCCTCACTCCTTCCCTCCTTCACTCCTTCACTCCTTCACTCCCTCACTCCTTCACTCCCTCACTCCCTCACTCCCTCACTCCCTCACTCCTTCACTCCCTCACTCCCTCACTCCCTCACTCCTTCACTCCCTCACTCCATCACTCCATCACTCCATCACTCCCTCACTCCCTCACTCCCTCACTCCATCACTCCCTCACTCCTTCTTCCGCTGATCCAATTCTCGACTTAAGTAAGCGGTCATGATAGGGTGTAAGATGGAGGAACCCTGTAAATTGAAGAATCTCTTTGTTCCTTGTTCCCTATAAATCTGCTCATTAGAGCTAGAATGTATTCCCTACGCCCAAAACCACCAGTTGCGATACGCGAAGCGTCAAGCCTCCGGCTGATCACAGGAAAAATTCCAACAGATAGTGACTTCACCCCATCTACTCTACAACCACGTGGCAGCTACCTTTCAAGGGCATGAGAACCTCCAATGGATGGTTTACCTACATTCTTGCCGTTCCCTGTTTCTCTTTCCTGTATTCTTTGAGAAAGAGTCACTACAAGAGTTTGGGTGACTACTAAGTTTGTATGACTTCAGAAGCAGAAGTTAATCCTAGTTAAAAACGGAGTGTTCTGTAGTGCAAAATACAAACTTATAATTTTTTTTATCTTTAGGATATTCCTAGTGTGTCAAAATCAGGTTTTGTAAGATAAAGTTAGCATAATTTGTCAGCTATATTTTACTTGAGTAAATTGGCAGAGAAGGAGTAACCGTCAGCACCCCGCTCTAAAGAGACGGAGCTTCAAGCCCCCATCTTTAGGTAGCTGACCAGCCTAAGTCTTAACTGACTACGTTATCAGCAAGTGCCAAAGTTCCTACCTTGGAATGCGTAGTTTCGCCAGTTCCAAGCTCTAGAACCTGAGCGTTGAACAGCTTTACGATGGGTAAGGTAGTACGTTTAGGAAGTGCCGACTGATAACATTGGCGTTAGCGAAGCGGGACGCAGTCCGGCGCACTTTACTGGAGTAGCAGGGCAATTCCCGGCATACAGGGAAGTGGGTAAGTACTACTCCTCTGCTTACCTATCCCCGAAAGGGGTACGGCTAATTTCTTAGCCGTGTCGTGTTTCCTCCGTGGTCTCAAGACACACGGTTTCCACACTCCCGGAGATTTTTAGATGACAACCCCACAAGAAATCCTCAATATGATTGGGGATGACAAGATCAAAATGGTCGATCTTAAATTCATCGATATGCCAGGAACATGGCAACACCTCACGGTGTATCACAATCAAATCGATGAGAGTTCCTTTACAGACGGCGTACCTTTCGATGGTTCTAGTATCCGGGGTTGGAAAGCCATTAACGAATCTGACATGGCAATGGTACTCGATCCCAATACTGCTTGGATCGATCCTTTCATGAAAGAGCCAACTCTCAGCATTGTTTGTTACATTAAAGAGCCTCGTACTGGTGAGCCTTATGACCGCTGTCCCCGGGTAATTGCCCAGAAAGCGATCGATTATTTAGTTGCTTCTGGTGTTGGCGATACTGCATTCTTTGGCCCAGAAGCTGAGTTCTTTATTTTTGATGATGTTCGCTTCGATCAAACCACAAGTTCAAGTTACTACTACGTAGACTCCGTTGAAGGTCGTTGGAATACTGGTAGGGAAGAAGGTCCCAACCTGGGTCATAAACCAGACTACAAGGGCGGTTATTTCCCCGTTCCTCCTACCGATACCTTCCAAGATATTCGTACAGAAATGCTGTTGACAATGGCTGACTGTGGCGTACCCATTGAAAAACAGCACCACGAAGTAGCAACAGGTGGTCAAAGCGAATTGGGTTTCCGGTTTGGGAAGATGATTGAAGCGGCTGACTGGTTGATGACTTATAAGTATGTCATCAAGAATGTTGCTAGAAAATATGATAAGTCAGTTACATTCATGCCAAAGCCAGTATTTGGGGATAATGGTTCTGGGATGCACACCCACCAATCCATCTGGAAAGATGGTCAACCCCTATTCGCTGGGGATAAATATGCTGGTTTGAGTGAAACTGCGCTACATTACATCGGCGGTATTCTCAAGCACGCACCCGCATTGTTGGCACTCACCAACCCCTCCACCAATTCTTACAAACGCTTGGTTCCTGGTTACGAAGCACCAGTGAACTTGGCTTATTCTCAAGGTAATCGCTCTGCTTCAGTGCGTATTCCTCTATCTGGTGACAATCCCAAAGCTAAACGCTTAGAATTCCGCTGCCCAGATGCCACTTGTAACCCATACTTAGCATTTGCTGCCATGCTGTGTGCTGGGTTAGATGGAATCAAGAACAAAATCCATCCTGGTGAACCTCTGGATAAGAATATTTACGAACTTTCCCCAGAAGAACTAGCGAAAGTTCCCTCTACTCCCGGTTCCCTGGAGTTGGCATTGGAAGCACTAGAGCAAGATCATGCATTCTTGACCGAACCAGGGGTGTTCACTGAAGATTTCATTGAAACCTGGATTTCCTACAAACTGGATACAGAAGTCAATCCAATGCGTCTTCGCCCTCATCCCTACGAATTTTCTCTCTACTACGATGCTTAATTGAGAGTTCCTTTCTATTTGAAACAATTCAGTAGAGTATAAATTAGCCACCCATTTCTGGGTGGCTTTTTTATGGTTTTGAGTTAGCCACTCAATTCACAACCCAAAACTTTGATTAACTAGCTCATCGCCACATTGCTGCGGTCATAATTCATCCGCGCATTGGCAGATATCTTGCCTTGAATTGGGCTCCAGTAATGGGAAACTTCTTCTGGAAGATGTAGTTCTTCACTAACACGTTCTAACATCGATTGTTGACGATTTTTGATTAATTGATAGTGACGCATCATTAATGCACGAGCTTTTTCTTGGGTAGACATATCAATTTCCTCTCTATTGGTTATTTTAGGGATTTTTAATTGCCAGGTTTTACCCTGCATTATTAATATATCAGAAAATTCTGTAAAACAGGATACAAATTTTAAAATACTAATATATCTTTATAGTAACTTGACTAATAATGAGAACACTGTTGCTCAGATTGATAAAAAGTGATAATGCCGCTTAAAAGCAATACCAGCAAGTTTTATGTTCTTTTTACAAGAGGGTAATTTTGCCTAGTGAAATAGGGATATATCTAAATCAACACACAATTATAGTTATAAGTAATATAAATATATTCTGGAAATTGAGAGTTGAAGTTTGACCAAAGACTTCTGCCAAGGGATACGGTAGTGGGAGCTGGAGGCAGAAGGCAGTGCCGATGAAAAAATTTTTTCATCATCAAGTTATGTAAGTTTTTTTCTGTTCCCCGTTCCCTGTTCCCTACTTACAAGTCAGGCCACCACGGGAAAATCCCACAACCAAGGATGAAAATACTTCCCTCACTCTGGGCGGGGAAACCCCGCCCCTACTCCTTCCCTCCGAACTCCCTATTTTCAAGCTAGTCCCCCAGGAGAAAATCTCACAACCTGCCGATGACAATGCTGTGTGACTAACTCCTCAAGGGCGCAGGCAATGCGCCCCTACTGCGGCTCCCACACCTAAGCTGTCAACCATCAACTAACAACTAACAACTAACAACCATTTTCAAGCTAGTCAATATAAATTGCATCTTCATACAGAAACGTTATTCTTTGATGAATTGATATATCTTTTTTATCCGCTGTAGAACTATTTATATACTGCTTTTGTGTATGTTTAGGAATAAATTATTTTGGTGATTATGGAAAACCGTACCAACTGCTTTACAGTTTACCGCACTTTAAATTAAACCAATTTTATTGGGCGGTATTCATCAATTATTCAGTGATAAAAACCGAATTTACAAAGCTTTTAATTGTCACTACTATAAGAATCAAGCAAGCAATAAATCAAACCGATAACTAAACAACAAGTTAGGAGTTACAAATCATATGACTATTGTACGTTACAATCCCTGGGCAGAAATGAATACTCTCCAACGTCAAATTGATAGTCTTTTTGAAGGTATACAAACACCAACTTTTAGAACTCCCGCAGCTGAATTGACTGAAACTGAAGATGCATTGCACCTGAAGCTAGAACTACCCGGAATGTCCGCCAAAGATGTGGATATTGAAGTAACAGAAAATGCGGTTAAGGTTGTTGCAGAGCGTAAATCAGAGAAAAAAGAAGGTACGCGTTCTGAGTTCTATTATGGTAAGTTTCAGCGCGTAATTCCTCTGAAAACTAGAATCCAAAATACTAATGTGACTGCTGATTATAAAGATGGTATTTTGAATTTAACACTACCTAAAACTGTGGAAGAAAAAAACAAGGTAGTTAAGGTGAACTTAGAGCAAAATTAAATTTAACAGTGGTTTTGATTCACCTCATTTAGTGTGATCTTGAAGTGTGTGATTACAGCCCAGTTGTTGAGTCAACTGGGCTTTTTTGTTGTTTGCGATCGCCCTGAATATGAATAAGATAAAATAATACCGTTTCACCGTTTAATGCTAATTACTTGTTTATGCATCCAAAGGACTGCGAACAGCTTTATCACCACGGTTGAGAATGTGGGTATAAATCATCGTGGTTTTGACATCTTTGTGTCCTTGTTACATCAACTTTTGAGGGTTTTGTTCCATAAAGAAGAATATCGAAAAAAATTCCTTCTAATGTCCTTATTTGGATGTTATGCGTAAAAATTATGAATAAAAGCGATAAATATACATAAAAGCCCCTAATTACGTAGAGAATTGTATATATATGCGGAATAATTCCGAGTATTATCCTTTTTCGGATAATAGCCAGAAAAGTTCTTACTATCCATCCCAAGTTGGATAGTTATACGGAAATTTTCTGTATAACATATGGATATTGACCATATCCGGAACATTTCCGTCTAATAAGTATTCGTCATGAACTGCGTACACCAGGACGCATGAAAATGAGATCATTGAAGATGAATGGAGTTCCACAAAGGTCGTGTCCACCTGGTGCGTAACAGCCTGTTAAGTAACGTGGAGTATTTTCAAGTCAGTTAGACCACATGAAGGAGTTCGTAGTATGAGCAAAAACAGAAAGCCCCTTTTATGGATCCTATGGCATCCTCACCAAGGACTATGGAATTGGACGCTAGTGGGTGGACTACAAAAGGTTATGCCAATAGTACCAATATACAAGATAATGTGCCTCGCTATCGTTCTTTTGGATACATTTATCTTATTTCTGCGGGCATTTATCACAAGAGTATCGTTGTTGGGTATATCTAATATATTCCATCAAGCGCGTGTTCCTGACAATATTTCTATTCTATACCTTGATGTAGGCACTCACAAGGAAGGGTCAGAGTTGTTGCTGGTAGTAGACGAAATACTGCCACCGATTTGTAACAACTTTGAGGCATACGGATTTGAAGCAAATCAAGAGTCCTTTGAACAAATTGCTAAGAAATTCGCTGATAGGGAAAATGTTCAACTTATACACAAAGCCCTAGTTCACAATCTTCCTAGTAACGGCAAAATCAAACTTTATAAGGATATGGGAAGTGGACTTGCAGACTCTATCTACCGGCATACTACCCAGTATGAGGAAGTTGAATGTATGCGCCTTTCCGACTTCTTAATAGAGAGTCGTCTTATTAAAGATAACAGAATCGTGCTATTGAGAATGAACATTGAAGGTGCAGAGTATGATGTCATACAGGATCTCGTTGAGAATAAATTAAACAATTGTATAGATGGTTACTTCGGAATGTGGGACGATGTTTCTAAAATTGATATCGGACGGGATGCTGAATTCCGAACTTTTCTTGCAAAGCATCAGATAAATTCGTTTACCTTTAACGGGCGTGACTTATACTGGTCTTTCCGAAGAAAATGCATTGTATATCATATGCACACTCGAATCATGCAGGGACTACGTAAGCTTCAACAAGGACTGGATAGCAACCCAAAAAGACAAGTTCTAACAAATCGCTCCACCTGACTGCAATTCCACTGCGCTACATTGCAGTAGGGAGCAACGCGATTTTGTGACATCAGTTTTTAATTCTCAATTACATAGCTCAATTCTCAACAAAATCAGGTATTTTAGTTGTGATATGCCTTCCAGGCATCTGCGAAGCAATCGCATCCTGAAATAGCCTATCTACGTCCCAGATTTTAGCACCTCACTTTTTCGCGTTGCTCCCTTGCAGTAGGCGAGCTTGATCGTTAATCGAATCATAGTTAACTTCCTTCAGGTACCAACCTGGTAATTAATTCAACAGGAGTCATCCCTTGTAAGCCCAGAGACTCTCTTACATTCCTAAAATCGCGTATTTACTTTTTTGAACCAGTAAATATCTAGTGTGCTTCTGACCAGCTAACAGTGAATACTATAAGTATTATGGGCGGGGAAAACCCGCCTCTATGCTTTTTAATAACTGCTTCCCTCCCAACTCATTGGAGCAGTATGCTCGGAAAAAGCAGAGA
>JASJCJ010000175.1 GCA_030066045.1 Calothrix sp. MO_167.B12 | reverse complement strand
AACGAGGGATTTTTCCCTTTGTAATCCTTCTTTTATCCCTTCTTTTACTCCTTCTTCCTTAATTTCCCGATAAACTCGCGTTTCTTGGAGTGTAATCCCTAACATCTGTTCTACCTCCCGTTGACTTTTATCTTCAAACTTGTACACCATAATCGTTGTGATTAACTCCATTATGGCGCGATTCCCTGGTTGGGCTTCTGACTGTTGATTTCTTGCAAGTAAATACTTGGCTTGTTCTACTGCTTGCTCATCTTCAATTGTTGTCAATACCATCAATGCTACCCACACAGGTAATTGACGAATATCTCCCAATTCATCCAAATATATCCGGTGTACTTGGGGACTGTTAAGTTGACTCAGATAAGGAACAATATCGCTCTGTTCGAGATTACGGGATGGGTAAATGATTACTATCTGCAAATTACTAAAGCGTTCTCGATGGCGATAGAAATATAACCAAGCTTCTGCAAATACTCGTTCATAGAGCCTTTCGTCTTTTTGAAATTGCACCTCACAGAAGTAAACCACACCTGGATTTTCTGTTTCCGGTGGTAAAAATACCCCGTCAATCTCAAATTTTGGCTCTTTGACTGCTACCGAATCAAACCTATACTCATCTGCATTGCTTGGCGGATTTGTCAATAATTCAAATAATAAACTGGGACACTGCTGAAAAAGCTTGTAATATCAAATCTGATAGCATCTGAATGATAAAAAACCGCAAAGACGCAAAGGACGCAAAGGAAGAGGAAGAGAGAGAGTAACTGAAATAATTCCGATACAAACGGAAACGATATAAAATATCGAATCTCGACGCATGAAAAGTTTGCTTGAGGATTGCACCTCCTCAATTTTAAGCTTTCAGTCCTTCTAAATAAAGAATGTCCCAAAATTTGATAGTGGAACAATTTATTTCTTGGTATTTCTTTAAATACCTATTCAACTTAACTTTGATAAGTTTTCTCTGCTGCCGTTGCTAATAACTTCATACCAGTAGCAATTTCTTCATTGCTACCTGTGAGGCTAATACGCAAACATTGCTGTTTATGTTGCCATTCTTCCCTCAAACCGGGGAAGAAAGTACTACCAGGGACAACAATTACACCAACTTCTTTCAACTGTTGATAAAATTCCCAGTCAGTGATTGGTAAATCTTTTAACCATAGCCAAGCAAAAATCGCTCCTTCTCCCCGATGGAGGAACCAAGGTAAGTCCTTGGGCATGGCTGCATTTAATGTATTCTCAAGAACTGTAAATTTTTGTTGATAAAAAGGATTGATTACTGCTTTACTAATATCTGCCAATGCTCCAGAATTTATAGCACGAGCTGCGATCGCTTGTCCATATCTGGATGGGTGAATACACATGTTTGTCTGGAAGCACTCCAGTACTTGAATCATCCTCTCGTCACCAATGGCAATGCCAATCCGCTCCCCTGGCAACCCTGCTTTAGATAAGCTCATACAGTGGAGAATATTATCACCAAAGACTGGTGTCATGGGGGTAAAATTCAAGGCCGGGAAAGGAGGGGCATAGGCGGAGTCAATTAATACGGGTATGTCGTAAGGTGAAGCTAAGGCAGCAATTTTACTAACCTCATCCTCTGTTAAAACATTACCAGTAGGATTACAGGGACGGGAGAAAATTACACAACCAGTATTTTCGGAAATGGATAACTGACTGAAGTCGGGACGATATTTAAACTTGTGTGCTGTTTCTTCTACGTCCAAACTGGGTTTATAAGCTACCAGGGCTTCTGGGAACAAACATACACCACCATACCCCGTATAATCGGGGCTGAGGGGCAAAACTATCTGCTTTAATTCCCCATTCGCCCTAGGACCTCCAAAGGCATTAGCAGCATAGAAATAGAGACTTTGACTGCCGGGGGTAATCAGAATATTGTGTTCGCTTAATTTTAACCCGTAGCGGCGGTTAAAATCATTAGCGATCGCTTCAATCAAAGGACCATATCCTTGACTGGAACCATAACGACAGACAACTTCTCCATATTCCGCACTAGCTAGAAGTTCTGCGGTACAGTCGCGCCACAGTTGTTCTACCTCAGGCAAAATTAAGGGATTACCAGCACTCAAGTTAATAAATTGCTTACCAGCACCGGCTCGTAAGGTTTCAACAATGTCTTTCATAATTGCCCTAACGCCAGTTAGGTTAGACATTTGTGTGCCAATTTGAGAAAGGGCAGGATTCATAGGCTGGGAAACAACTGTGCTAATTGATTATTTGAATAAATATTGTAACGCGAGTCAGGAAGCTGACAATAGGCATTAGAGAGAGAATTACAAAGAAAAACTTTTTGATTTTTATTTGATTAAGTGCAAATCAGAAAACAATTTACTTTCTGACCATTCTCACAATACCATTATTTTTTCGTTTTTCTTCTCTAGGTAATATCTACTATTATATATATTTTTCTGTCGGTAAACAATGAGGCGTGCGGCAATCTAATATTTAGTCTTTAAGGATGCTTTACAGTTCCTTCATATACCAATAATTATAATAGTTGAAAATACGGTGATTTTTCCTTGCACATAGGTAATTGATTACATGAAATAGATTCATTTATTAGGTTGCGAAGTCTACACTTTAGTCGAGTTACTTCTTATGGTCAAGAATCATCCCAGTCCGGATCACATCACCACATTAAACTTTCGGTTTAGTATCAAAGCTTCAGTGGTTGCGTTTGTTGTGGCAGCACCATTCATATTTTTTTACGCCACTACTAAGGATAAAAATCACAGGGATGCTTTAAATTTTGCAGCCACAGCACTGACTACAAGTATTGCTGGTGTTACTGCTTTTTATGCGCTGCAAAGTCTCAAACAAAATACTGCTTTACAAGAATCTTTAAGGGAAACAGAAGAGCAAAACCGAAAAATAGATAGGACGCTGATTTATATTGGGCGCTGGAATGATTTACAGTATGCACAGCTGAAAACATCTGTAGCTGAGGTACATGACGAAATAAATAATGGTCGTTTCAATCCTTTAGAGAGGGAGGAGAAGTTGAAAGAATATTTAGATACTTATCCCAAAAAAGAACAAGATATTACTAATGTACTTAACTTTTTAGAGGAAATGTCTTTGTGTATTCATGAGAATATTGTGGATGAGGACTTATTATACAAATTTTATCGGTTTATTGTGATTAGATATTGGAATATATTTGAGCCATTTGTGAGAATTAGGCGCCAAAAAATGGATAATAACAAAATATACAATGGGCTGGAAAAATTATATTTAAAATGGAATGTAGAAACATAATTGATAGTCCTAGTACTATCGTGGGTCAGTCAAAAATCAAAAGTCAAAATTACTGTGTCAATTTTCAATTGACTTTGATGAGTTGCGGGTGTGAGCGAACCCCGACTTCTTTAATAAATGGGGGAGCTGTGACCCTGCAAAAGGCTGGATATTTATTTTTTATACTAGTATTTTTCATGTTCTAATTGGCGATCGCTAACATTAAAGTCTTTCTAGATAATTGAAAAAATATTTATGCAGATTATGTTATTTGATTGATAATGTATTTTTTAAAACTTTACATTGCGAGTATATACATATTGTTTTAGCTAAATTTCCGGAAGTTCGAGTTTTCTCAAGTAATGAGTTGATATAAGCCTATTTATTGATGAACATCCTGAGATGAAA
The DNA here is from genome assembly GCA_030066045.1 of Calothrix sp. MO_167.B12. Taxonomy (GTDB): domain Bacteria; phylum Cyanobacteriota; class Cyanobacteriia; order Cyanobacteriales; family Nostocaceae; genus Calothrix_A. The sequence goes on along the minus strand of JASJCJ010000175.1, from coordinate 16,407 downwards.
TAAGGGTGAATTTGACACTAGTCTGTAATTCGTATCTACCATCTTTGTTCTATAAATCTAAGAGGAATAAGTAGTATGAATCCTTGCACAAAATTTACGTGTCAACGTTGTTTGCTAGAGTTATATTTATCTGGTGAAGGAGATACTGGTTTTTAACTTGATTACTGAACCTCACCGGCGGGGTACTAAAGAGAAGGGTGCTGTCAGGCGGGGTGAGGTTTTATATTTAATTTAATTCAGTTACTTAGTGTAGATATTCTCTGGATTTGAGCAAAATATCTACACTATTTTTAATCAAAGTTGCAAAGAATTTTATCCATAACTCCTCCCCATAGACTCAGATTGATACATTAAGAAAACGAGTTATGAGGATGAATAACCTTGGAAGTTAAAGCAGCAGTAGCCTACGCCCCAGGTAAGCCATTAACCGTAGAAACAGTCCACTTAGGTGCTCCTCAGGCTGGGGAAGTAATGGTGGAGATTAAAGCCAGTGGGGTTTGTCATACCGATGCTTATACCCTTTCTGGACGTGATCCTGAAGGTTTATTCCCGGCGATTTTAGGACACGAAGGAGCTGGTGTGGTTGTGGAAGTGGGGGAAGGGGTGAGTAGTCTAAAAGTTGGCGATCGCGTCATTCCCCTGTATACTCCAGAATGCCGCCAGTGTGCCTATTGTCTCAGTTTTAAAACTAATCTCTGTCAAGCAATTCGCGCTACCCAAGGAAAAGGGTTAATGCCTGATGGTACCAGTCGTTTTTCCATTGGTGGGGAAATGATTCATCACTATATGGGTACATCCACTTTTGCTAACTATACTGTGTTACCAGAAATCGCCGTTGCCAAAATTCGCGAGGATGCGCCGTTTGAGAAGGTTTGTTACATTGGCTGTGGTGTTACTACTGGGGTTGGTGCAGTCATTAATACAGCTCAGGTAGAACCAGGGGCGAATGTGGTAGTGTTCGGCTTGGGTGGGATTGGTTTGAATGTCATCCAAGCAGCGCGGATGGTAGGAGCAGATATGATTGTGGGGGTGGATATTAACCCCAAAAAGCAAGCTTTGGCGGAACAGTTCGGTATGACTCACTTTGTCAATCCCCAGGAGGTGGAGGGGGATTTGGTTCCTTACCTGGTGGATTTAACTAAGGGTGGCGCTGACTATAGCTTTGAATGCATTGGTAATGTTAAGGTCATGCGTCAAGCCTTAGAATGTTGTCACAAGGGTTGGGGTGTGAGTGTAATTATTGGGGTAGCTGGTGCGGGAGAAGAAATTAATACTCGTCCCTTTCAATTAGTCACTGGGAGAGTGTGGAAAGGTTCGGCATTTGGTGGTGCTAGGGGACGGACAGATGTGCCAAAAATTGTCGATTGGTATATGGAAGGGAAAATAAATATTGATGATTTAATTACCCATGTAATGCCCATTGAGCAGATTAATGATGCTTTTGATTTGATGCATAAGGGTGATTCAATTCGTAGTGTGGTGACTTTTTAGGATAACCTGAGTTCGGTGTTCGGTGTTCGGTGTTCGGAGTTAAAATTAACCTGAGTTCGGTGTTAGCCTCAAAATTTCGTCGAACTCACGTTAAGCTCGACATAAAACTTTTTCTGCAAGCCCTAATTCTGTTTTACCAGAGTGGTTAACATTATTCTGTACATAAACGTTTTGAATAAAGAAGTCGGGGATCTAAACACACGCAGCTGCTCAAAAACAATCATAAATTTCACAAGTTCGGATGACATTCAAAGTAGAATAAAGCTTTGACTCATATCTTGCACCTGCACCCTATAAGGGTGAGGTTATACAATCAAAGCCTGCCTACGCAGACTAAAAACCCTGATAATTCGTGTTGTTGATAAAAATATATGTTTATTAATAACATTAATAATCAGTATTAATACTTTGGTGCAAGATGTGTGTTGACTGTAATCCTAGCTAAAAATTCTATGTCTCCTCAGGAAAATGACGCAAAATCAACAACTGAAACCAATTCATCTGCCCAAACATGGCATCGTTTACGGGAAAATTTTAGCTTAATTGCGATTGCTCTTGTTTTAGCCTTCCTGATTCGCACATTTATTGCCGAACCACGGTACATCCCTTCGGATTCTATGGTTCCCACTTTACTCACAGGCGATCGCTTAGTAGTAGAGAAGGTTTCTTACTATTTCCATCCTCCCCGATTTGGTGACATTATTGTTTTTCAACCACCAGAAGAATTGCAAAGTCGTGGCTATCTCAAAAATCAAGCCTTTATTAAACGAGTAATTGGGGAATCGGGAAAGATTGTGAATATTAAGGCAGGTAAAGTTTACCTAGATGGTAAACCTTTGCAGGAAGATTACATCGCCGAACCACCAAATCAACCATTCCCACCAGTAAAAGTCCCACCAGAACAATTCTTTGTCATGGGAGATAACCGCAACGATAGTAATGACTCTCGTTATTGGGGCTTTTTACCCAGAAAAAATGTTGTTGGTAGAGCCGTATTTCGTTTTTGGCCCCTTGGTAGAATTGGGCTGATTTAGGAGTTCGGAGTTCGGAGTTCGGAGTTCGGAGTAAAGGAGTTCAGGAGTGGGGGCGCTGCGGCTTGTGCCCAAAATTGCGCCCAGAAGAACAAATAAAATTTTTCAAAATCTCAAATAATACATGAGTTGAGCGATGGCATCACCGGGTAAATTCAACCTTTGCTGGAAATCTACTAAGTTATGGTAGGGTCCACCGGATAGACGATTATCCACCACAGCTTGAGCTAAGGAAATATCAATAAATGGTACTTTGATTAAACTCTCAACCGTTGCAGTATTGGGGTTAACGATATACGCCAGACTTTCTGCTGCTTCGTCGTCATAATAACTAAAGTTGAGAATTACCTCTAAAGGCTTGAGTCGCTGGGCAGGTAGACTTAAAGCAGCAGCTACATCTTCAATGCAGTAAAATTTGACACCAGAACGGGAAAGTTCCACTAGCACTCGCGCTTGATGAATTGAGATTCCAGGCAACCGCAGCCAATCATCTACCGTAGCTTGATTAGCATCAATTTTAACACCAAGTTGTGCTGCGATCGCAATTTCTTCCCCCGATTGCAGCCGATAATAAGGATCAAAGCTTAATTTGGTACGCAGTCTTTGCAACCTGGGATTAATTCCAAATGATAGCCAGTTTTGATTCATAAGAGAATAGTACCGATTAAATAGCTCCCCATAATAAATCACAAATCATCAATCAAGAAATTTGGTCAAGCATTTGACGACGTTTTTGTTCAAACTCATACTCAGAAATTAGTCCTTCCTGACGCAGAGAGTCCAACTCCCGTAAAGCTTCTGCAACTGATCCCACTGGATTAACTCCTGGTGTTCCATTCTGAATAGCCGATTTACCGGAGTTAAAATTGCGGTTAAAAGCCTCTTCATCCTGGGTTAGGTACCATACCCCTTCAATGGCACTTGCGACTTTAGGAATAGGTGTCCAAGACAGCAATACATATAATATCCCCCATAATGGTTGCCCCAGATAAAATTTATGCAATCCTGAAATTGTTAATGTGCCAGCAAATGCCAAGATAGCAGCGACACTACGACTTTTGTACTTGATTAACATAACTAGAGATACCGCAAAAATTATATTCAGACAGCCATAGTAACAAACTAACAAAAATTCAGTATTCCTATTTATTGGAGTTCACAAAAATTGGAGACTATAAGGCTGAAAATATTCCCCATTCCCCATTCCCCATTCCCCATTCCCCATTCCCCATTCCCCATTCCCCATTCCCCATTCCCCATTCCCCATTCCCCATTCCCCATTCCCCATTCCCTATTCCCTACCCCCACAATCATGACTTTTTCTGCAAGCCCTAATTAATTGCAAAACTTTTCTAATATGTTGCGAAGTTTAAAGACTGGTTAACTTAAGTTAAAGGGGGGTTACAGCATCTGCTTTCATTTGATAAATTAATAATCAAGACACCAGACAAGGCACAACAAAACAAACCAACAAGTAAAGGCTAGTGAAATTAGGTGTCTCCCCTCAGTAGCCTAACCAAGTCAAAGCATATACTGAATCAAGTGGCAATTTCCATCAGTATATGATGGTCAGCCAAATCCCAAAGCGGAAAAACATTAATGTGCTGACTTGGCTCGAGATAATGTCAACCTATTTGTAAGTTTTTCCATCTATTTCTTCTATTACTTACTTAACGATAAGAACAATTTGCTCACTAATGAATTTACCGAACCTGGTCGCATTCGACCAGGTTTTCGAGTATTTTTATATACATTACCTGAATTGTTAATTGCAACACAGAATAGAATAGAAAAGCTAGTACCGAGTACCAGGATATAAATGTATGAGGAGTTGAAATATTTTCAGTTGGACTTTTTTGTCATCCTTGGTTTATCTACATTGTTCTGTACTACATAGATACTATCTGGATACTGTGTTGGTTAACATATATGGCAATTAATCAAGTATTGAAGCAAATAATTACATTGACTTTATTAGCTGGATTCTCTTTGTCCTGTTCTTCAAATCCCAATAAAAAAGAAACGAAAGTAGCAGATGCGAATGCTTCCCAAGCATCAGACCCTCATATTATTTATGGAAATTTAATTATTAATGATAAATCAGATTATTTAATGATTCCGGTTGATGTGGCGACGGGAAATGAGGAAGGAAATTTCTTATTTGGTTCTTCTCGCTATTCTGGTAAAAATGGAAAAGTCAAACCTTATAATATTATTTTTTATTCTAAAAAAGATGGAAAGTCTAATATTTTATTAAATAAAAAAGCCCTAATCAATGATTTTAAATTATTAGAATACAAACAAGAATCTGGCAAACCACCAAAAAGATTTTGGTTTTACAAAATTATTGAAAAAGATACCAACGGCAATAAACAACTAGATTCTCAAGATGCTACAGTTGGGTATATATCTGATTTATCAGGAAAAAATCTCAAACAAATTACCCCCAGCGGTACTCAAATTATGAATTGGAATGTGATTCAGAGTATTGGTGCTATGTTTATCAAAATTATTAGAGATTCTGATAACGATAACAGGTTTACAGAAAAAGATAGAACGGCTTTTATCAAAGTTAATATAGATAATCCTGAAATTGGTAAGGAGATAATTAGCAATCAATTAGAAAAAGAAATTCAATCACATATAGTAAAGTAGTACTTATGTATTTGTTGCAGGAAGTTAGGTATGTGGGATTGCTACTCTGGGAGCATCCCAATTTTTGAAAAATATTATGTAGTGGGAGCATCTTGCTCCCTTGGTATCTGACGCGGGCAAGATGCCCGCACTACAATACTTAATATTTGGGATGCTCCCGCTACTCTGGGAGAAGCTGCTAACGCGTCTACCTTGGGTTGCAATGACTGTACTTACGTTATCTGTGCGTGTCCTGTAAATACAATACGGTTGAGTTAAGAAGAATGGTAGGTTGGGTTGAGCGATAGGGAAACCCAACAAACCTTTGATAACACATATCTTGCACCTACACCCTGTAAGGGTGAACGGCAGTTTGCTTATGCCGGGGAACCCGTCCACCGCAACTGCCTCGGCTATACGGACAAAGCCTGCCGGGAGCAGGCTAAAAACCCTGATTTTTCCTTTTATTGACAAACATATATGTTTATTAATAACAGCAAAAATCAGTATTAATACGAAGCATGCAAGATGCCAGATAACCCAAACTACATGAACAGGGTGTAGGGGCTGTTGCATAAGTCCTATTATTAAGAAATGGACAATACCCAATCTTTTAACAGTGGGTTTACCTTATCTGGAATTTCATCATGGGGACAATGACCAGCTGTGAGAAAATGCTCAGTAAGCTGGGGATAATATTGGCGAAATTTTTGGGAACGTTCTTTGGTATTCATCCAAGGATCTCCCTCTCCCCATAATAGTAATAAGGGACAAATTAGTTGCTTGAGTAATGCATCATTTTTTTCTCCTTGAGGGGTGCTAAAAACTGAGCAGAAAACATCAAATGCACCTTTATCACCAGATGGACGACGAATATCTGCTACTAGTTGGTCAGTAATTGCACTGTGGTCAATATAAACCTTTTTTAGGGTGCGGCGAATTACCCAAGGTTGACGGATATATTGGAAGAGGAGAAATTGAGATAATCTTTGTCGGAAAGTCCAACGGAGAAAGTTACCGAAGAGGTTTGTTGCTGGTTTTGATTTTTGGGTAGACTCTGTATCTGAAGTGGGTTGGTTGTCGCTAAAAGGGCCTGCACTGTTGAATAATACCAAACCAGCAGCCGTATCAGGGGATTGAGCCGCAACACACAAGCAAGCATAACCACCCAGGGAATTACCTGCTAAGACAGTCTTTTGACCAATAACTTCCGTAATAAAGTCATTGAGTTGATCCCGCCACAGATTACCACTGTACTGTAATTTTGGTTTTGCCGATCGCCCAAATCCTAACAAATCGATCGCCCACACTTCAAATTCGTCACACAATCCGCTAAGATTCTTACGCCAGTGGTCTGTGGATGCTCCAAATCCATGTACTAATAATAAGGGTGGACGTTGGGGTTTGGGTTCTCCAGCCTTGACATAGTAGATGTTGTGACCCCGCCATTGCCAATATTCACCAGCAATCGGGTTTGTTGCAGAGATTGTGTTTACGGACATATCACAAATAAATATTAAGTATTTTAAATAATTGTAACGGAAATTCCTCATCTATTGCTAGATGGGGTAAATCATATAGCACTACGCAATCAGGTTAGGACATTTTTGAACGCACCAAACCTATGAACAGTAAACTTATTACTTATTACTTATTACTTATTACTTGCGCGTAGCGCTATAAATGCTAGTTGAGATTGGGGATGAGCATTAAGATGTCAAATCTTGAGCAAATCGAAACAGCAATTCTCACACTTTCGTCAGATGAATTTCAGCAACTCAGACAATGGTTCTTCGATTTGGACTATCAGCATTGGGACAAACAGCTAGAACAAGATATTGCAGATGGGTAATTTGAAAGCTTTAGCAGAAGAAGCGATTGCTGAGTTTGAAGCTGAAAGTTATTGAAAAATCTGATGGATAACATAAGATGGCTACAGTTACAAAATCTAAACAATCACATCACAATCAAGCCCCATTTTTGCAGACAATATTATCATTTATCGAGGGAGCGATCGCTAATTTATTTGAACCCAGATGGAAGTTTTATTTTTATCTAATTCTACCTCATCCCACTGAAGGTAAAATTTTAATGCTACGGGAAGAAGATGATTATTTTTTACCTTATTTTATCGTCAATAAAGTTACGTATTCTGATGATTTTTTCCCAGATATTAAAAAGAAAATAGAACAAAAACTGGGGATTTCAGTTAATCTTTTATATTACGCTAGTAAACACTACGATAAATCAAAACATCAAATTCACGGTATATATATATTGGAGTGGGATGGCTCCATAGAAAAGATACAATCAGGTGATTGGATTAATCTAGAAACTTTGAGAAATTTATCCTTAAAATTACCAGAACATAAACCAGTTATCACAGAATATTTAACAGAAATTGAGAATGGTAAAATTCCAGAATTGCGTCCACCTTGGGCTAGAGTAGGTTGGTTTGATTCTGCAACCCAATGGCTGAAAGAACAATTATCAGAGTTAAACTATCAACCACTTTCTTCTATAGAATGTATTAAAAAATGGGGTATTTCTTGTATATTGCGGGTGAATACCAATGCAGGAAATATTTATTTTAAAGAAGCATCTACATTACCTCTTTTTTGTAATGAACCAGTAGTGACAGCCGAATTAGCAAATTTATTTCCCGAACACATTCCTACTGTCCTGAGTATAGATGCTAAACGCCACTGGATGCTACTAGCGGATTTTGGAAAACCTATTGGGAGAAATTCATCCTTAAAAGAGCAAAAAGATATTTATCGTTTACTAGCTCAAATACAAATAAAATCTGTCCAGCATATAGATAATTTATTAAATATAGGATGCTTAGATAGGCGTTTAGATTGGTTGTCAGAGCAAGTAGATATTTTAGTAAACGATGAATTGGTGTTATCCCAGTTGCCAACATCTGATATTACACGTTTACAACATATTGCTCCATATCTAAAAAAACTATGTCAACAATTATCTAATTATCAAATACCACAGACATTAGTTCATGGTGATTTGCATTTAGGTAATGTTGCTTTTGATAACGATAATTATCTCTTTTTTGATTGGACTGATAGCTGTATTTCCCATCCTTTTTTTGATATGTTCCAGTTCTTTTTCCCCCGTGGTAATAAACGTTTTTCACCATCTTTAAGAAGCTTACGAGATGAATATTTAAGCCAATGGACTATTTATGAACCAAAATCACGTTTATTAGAAGCTTGGACAATAGCTAAACCTCTGTGTGCTTTACATCATGCAATTACATATCAGCATATTGTCGCCTGTGTAGAACCAAGAGAAAAACAGGAACTTAATGGTCTACCTATTTTTCTGCGAGAACTTTTGAAATATCCAGTTGAAAAGGTTACAAAATAATCTTTCTTATTGAGCAGACGAGCAAAAGGGAGTTCCAGAATAATTCCATCGGGGGTGAATTTTTCCTTGTGCGATCACTCTTTTGAAAACAACTTTTCAGTTTATATCATGTCCGCTTACATACCCTTAATAAAACTCACGTAGTCTTACGCACGGAGTGCGGCTTCGGTGCGGGGTAGACGCTTTAGACGCAGAACGACTTTCCGTAGGGTGAAGGGTAGGATAGGCGTAAAGCTTCTAAGATTATTTTATTATGGTCGCACTACCAGACATGATATTACTGACTATGAAAGGCTACCTGAAACTTCTGAGACTTTCATTTATAGCACTAGGGCGCGGACATTGTTGAATGCAGCAAACCTATGAACAGTAAACTTATTACTTCAGGACTTACGCAATTGTCACAATCGGTGATTGGTGCGCCTCTGTTACAAGTCTCATTGCTACGTTCAAATATTCTCGCAGCGTCACGCACCCTACAGTAAATATATGCCAGTTGCGTAAGTCCTATACTTATTACTTATTACTTATTACTTATTACTTGCGCGTAGCGCTATATATTGCAATGATACGTATCATGGTAAAGCAGCTTGCATGATTATTCACTCACTTCGACCTTTGAAAACCTCCTCTAATATTATTTTTACTTAAAGACAAAATAAATTTTACGTAAAAATACTGAGTCAATCTTTTTTTTTTCCGGATGCCAGTATACATTGTTTACAGAGCAATTTTGCTGCTCATATTAATAAACATTCTGGGAGAAATGACTCCTAATTGTTTATATTTAATAAAATTTGAGATTAGAGATCAATAATGTACAAAAATACTAAACTGTTTGCATTGTTTCAAAGAAGTTGGAGTGATAAAGAATTCCAACAATCACTGCTAAACAATCCCAAGATAGTCTTAGAACAAGAAATGGGAATTACTACTCCTGAAAGGGTAGAAATTAAAGCGGTGGCAGAAACTGAATTCAAGCGTTACATCGTCTTACCTATTAATGGAAATAGCGATTTAACGCCACAAACAGAAGAGTCAGAATTCTTGGCACATTTAAGGGAAAAAGCTGCCACCGATGATACTTTTAAGTCAGAGCTAATCAACAATCCCAAAGCCATCATTGAAAAAGAATTGGGAGAAAGCATCCCAGACGAAGTGGAAGTACAGATTTTAGTCGAAGACGAAAACGTTCGCTACTTTGTCCTACCAGTTCCTCCCACTCTTGAGGATGTCTTTGAGATGGCTTGGACTGATGAGGTATTCAAGCAGCAGCTACTCGAAGATCCCAAGACAACTCTAGAAAATATAGGAATTTCAACTCCAAAATGCGAACTCAAAGCGGTAGAAGAAACCGACTTCAACCGTTACATCTTGTTACCTCCTCCAGAGGAAAGTAATTTCACCCCAGAAGAAGCGGAAGCCGATCCTTTGGTAGCTTTGAAGGCAAAAGCAGTGAAAGATGAAGCCTTCAAGCAAGAATTTCTTAACCGTCCTAAAGAAACGATTAAAAAGGAATTGGGAATCGGTCTTCCTAGCTGGGTGGACGTAACAGTTCTTGAGGAAACTGCTAAAAAGTCCTTCTTGATTGTACCTTATATGCCCTCTGAAGAAGAAATTTCTGAAGAAGAGATGGTTGCTGTCTCAGGCGGATGGCGGCGATTTAGGTTCCGCGGGCGTCGGATTCGGTTTAGTTTTCGTAGGGGTATTAGTTATGGTCGTCGCTGGAGTATTGGTCGTGACGGCTTTAGATACCGCTCTCGCCGTTTCTCTTTTGGATATCGTCCTTGGTAGGGAGTGATAGAAAGCTGTCAGTGTCATAATTTGGAGCAAAGATAGCACAATCTAAACTTGAAATTGACACTTGAATAGCTCCTAAATGGGAATATTTGTTGGGGTGATAATCTTGGTTATTTGTCTATAGACATCCAGTTTTTCACCCCATCCATGATTTTTTTAAATGCCAATTAATACAGCAATACTCATTTTTATCAAGTACAATAGGGCTAAAGATAGTTATTATATAGCACAGAGATAACATCTATCTTATTTGTTCTATAAGCTTCGTCATAATCATCAATAATCATAATATATCTAATTAATAATATATAGGAATCCTACTTGAATTTTGCTAAGTATACTGAGAACTAAACTTTATAAGGCAAGTATCTAGCTAGCTTGTTTTTTCAAAAATCAAGTAGTCCTATATTTGTTTTTCTAATTTACCTATAACAAAGGGAAAAGGACTATTGAATCCATGCAATTACAAGTTGAATATCTGAACTATAATAGTAACTTTAAAAATGAATTTACCAGGTTGTTTTTAAATAAAAAACCCTGCATTATTAGAGAATGCACCACTACATGGGAAGCTAATAGTTGGAACTTTGATACTCTCAAAAAAATCAAGTCTTCATGGGAGTACACTGGCAATCTACAAGGAGTTTACATCAAAGATCCAGGAACACAGTCTTGGGAAAAATGCAAACCTAGTATGCTATCCACAATTCGAGAAAAACTAGGTATAAATATCTTAGAATATCAGCCGAATGAATGGATTTTCCCCTTAACGCACCCCAAACTAATCGAACGTGTAGACATTCCTCAGTGTTTAAGAAGTCCATCCTGGTTACAAAAAGTTCCCGAGGCGATTAGACCTATTTATCCTCGTCTTTTGATTGGTTATGAAGGTACAGGCAGCGACCTGCATATTGATGTCTGCAATACTTCAAATTGGATGGCTCTAGTGCAAGGACAAAAGCGATGGCTGGTTATTCCCCCTGATGAAAAATATAAAGTCAAGGAATTTATCGGTAAATTTACACCTAACACAGAAGAAATAATCTGTCGAGTTAATAACTATTATGACATTCAATTAAAAGCTGGAGAAATTATTTATTTACCTGGTAAGTGGTTGCATCAAGTCTCCAATGTAGAAGATTCTATTGGTATTACCTACAACATCTTCAATCTCTTCCAAGTAGTTTCATATTGCCTAGACAGCCTCATTCCTAATTAACTTACAACAGAAAAAATAAATAATGAATAATCCTATTGAAAAAATAGTTATCGTCGGCGGAGGGACAGCAGGATGGTTATCTGCTTTATATCTGACGACTGTTTTGAACCATCAATCAAAAAATCCCCGTTTAAATTGTCAGATTACTCTAATAGAATCACCAACTATTCCCACAGTAGGCGTAGGCGAAGCGACTATCCAAAACATCAGAGAAACTTTTAGTTTCTTGGATTTAGATGAAGAAGAATTGATAATTAGATGCAATGCAACTTTTAAATTAGCTATCAAATTTATCGATTGGTATTCAGGGACGAATAATGATATTTTTTGGCATCCTTTTGGAGAATTTCCGACAATAAACGGTATTTATTTACCCCATTATTTACTGAGACAAAAGTTACTAGGTAATTCCTCTGCTTTAGACTCCCATAGCTTTCATAGAGAAGTTCCTTTATGTACTGCCAAAAAATCTCCCAAAATTGGTAGCGAAAACCCCTATGAGGGCAAAGTAGCTTATGGCTACCACTTAGATGCTGGCTTATTATCTACTTATCTACAAGAAAAAGCCATTGAAAGAGGAGTAAATCACGTAGGTGATAATGTTGTCGATGTTGTCTTAGCAGTCAACGGTAATATCAGCAAAATAAAAACAGAAAAAAGTGGGGATATTAATGGTGATTTATTTATAGATTGTTCTGGTTTTCGAGGAATTCTCATTAATCAAGCGCTGAAAGAACCTTTTATATCTTATTCCGACTCCCTCTTTTGTGATAGAGCTATTGCTATACCGATAGAAACTGATGACGAAAAAGAAGGTATTAATCCTTACACTACAGCAAAAGCATTAAGTGCAGGTTGGATGTGGCATACCCCTCTATTTGGCAGAAGTGGTAATGGATATGTTTATTCTAGTGCCTTTATTTCCCCAGAGTCAGCTGAGAAAGAATTTAGAGAGAATTTGAACAAAGGATCTCGTCAAGTTCAAGTTGATGCCAGACATATAAGAATGCGAGTCGGAAAAAATCGAAACACATGGGTTAAAAATTGTGTAAGTATTGGCTTATCTAGTGGCTTTATTGAACCTTTAGAATCAACGGGAATTTACTTAATTGAAGTTGGCGTCAAAACTTTATTGCAACACTTACCAGATAAAAGTTTTAACCCAGTTTCAAGAGATAGGTATAACCAGTTGATGACCAAAGTCTATGAAGAAATTAGAGATTTTATCGTTCTTCACTATTGTACCACTCACAGAGAAGATACTCCTTTCTGGAAAGAGAATAAGTATCATCCAGCAATTCCTGATAGTTTGCAAGAAAAACTAGAAGTATTTCAAGCAGCGTTACCAAATTTAGACTTTTGGGAAAAGCATTCTTTATTTGAAGACTATTCTTATTTTTGTATCTTAGCAGGAATGAAATTATTGCCTTTAAATCCTTTACCTATCTTGAATTATGTAGACACATCTGAAGCAGAGGATGTGTTGCTAAAAATCAAAACGGAAGCTGAAATTTTCAAAAATACTCTCCCAGACCACTATGAATATATCCTTCAGTTACATCAAGGAAGTATACGCGGTTTACGTAATCTTTTCGGCAATAATTACCAGCATCAAATAAAAGCATTATCTTGTTAGAATAATTTTATTTTTTTATCCATTATCGATAATAAAAACCATGAATTTAACAACCGTCAATCAGGTCAAGACCATAATTACCGAAGAACATTCATCACAACTACATTTGTGGCATAAGTTGGGATGGCGTCATGCTACTGTGATTTATTTTGATGCCCATCTTGACCTCCAATACATTAGCCAAGACCGAATTAACTCACTACTCAAATGCCAAACAAATGAAGAATTAATACAACTTGAGAAGCCCTATCATACAGTACCAGACAAAGGTTATAGTTACAGCATAGAAGACTTTTTATTTGCTGCCCATCGCTTAGGCTTAATTGACCATGTAATTTGGGTCTGTCCTACCCCAGAAAAAGGGAGACAAAATCCGATGGATACCATTCGGATGTTGAAAAATATGGAAGGCTTCCGTATGGAAGATTTCACCAGTTTCGAGATAGTTGGAAATACGGTAAAAAGCAAATTACTTGGTTTAGATGTAACTATCTGTGGCTATCAAGATTTAGCTGATTTAGAACTGACTATCAATACTAAAATTGATATTGATATCGACTACTTTATTGCTTTACCTCAGGATAGTCCCTGGATCGATCCAAAAGAAGTATTTAAAACCCTACAAAAACTACCGATTGAATACGACCATGTAACATTTACTCGTTCTGTTAGTAGTGGTTATATGCCTCTGCGTTACCACTTTATTGCTGATTATATGGCTGCTTTATGGCGTAATGATATACCATTAGCAGAGCACTATAGCAGATTGTTTGCCCTTGATAGCAAAGCTCAACAAGGTGAAGTGGAGGCGGCTCGTTTCGGTTGTCTTGAGGAACTAACTAAATTTCCTAAATGTGCAGCCACTTATTACTTACTTAGTCTTTTGCTGTCTGATGGAGAAAAAGCGTTTGAATATCAAAGTAATGCTGCTAATTTATGTCCATCTTATCGCCCTAGTATCCTTCGCGATGCTAACGCGATAATCAGCCGTGACCTTAAGTATGATAAAACCATGCTTGAGAAGTTAGAACAGCAATTGCAAGACCATGAATCAGATGATAACGAACGACTATTAACTCACTTTACTTTCGGGCTTTTATATAGCAATTTGGGAGACAAAGAATCTACTTTCAAACATTATCAAGCGTGCCAGGAGATTAAAGCAGGTTGCTATCCCCAACTAAGTTTAGCTTTAGCAGGAATGTCATTAAACTCTGAAGATGAAGAGCAGGCAATAAGCTTGTTAGAAAAAGCACTTCTAGATGAATCGACCAAACCTGAAGCTCATACTTTACTAGGTAGTATTTATTTGAAAAAATCAAACTATGACTTGGCACGCAAGCACCTTTCCCAAGCAACAGAAATGCTTCCAAGTGCGAAAAAACCACTGAAATTATTGGCTGAATTATATCAAAAAATAGGAGATGATAAAAATTACCGTATCCAGATGCATAAATATCATCAGATTCAATTTTTTATTCGCTAAGGATACCCCGTCCTTAAGGATTGGGGTTTAAATACCAAAATATGTAACTAAAAATTGGAAAATTAAGGTAAATTATGAAAATTCAAATGATTGGTCATGCATCTATCTTTGTGGAAACTAAAGATGCTAAATTTCTCATGGACCCGGTTCTTTGGGATCCACATCAAGAAGGACTATTTGATGTCTGTCCTCAACGGGAAGTTATTACTGAAAAAATCCCAGACTTCGATATCTTAATTATCTCTCACAAACATTTAGACCACTTTGATATTCGCTCTCTTGCCTATCTTCCCAAAAATGTAGAAGTTATTATTCCTAAAGATCGTTTAATCGAGCGTTCATTACGAAAATTGGGATATCGCAAAATTTATCCTCTTGGTGATTTCCGAGAGTTAAAGATTGGTAAAACCAATTTAATGACTACCCGGAGTGAAAACCGCGTTCCTGAGTTTGGTGTAGTCTTTGCTGATGAATCTGGTGTCTTTTGGAATTGTGTTGATACAGAACTAAGTACAGATACCATTGGAATGGTATTAGAACATTATCCCACCATCGATTTTTTGTTAGCAACCTGGCAACCAATGCTAGAGAGCAATTATCATAATAATGAGAGCTTGTCCTTCCCTTATTATGAATATGGGCAGCTACTCTACAACATTAATTTAATTACACCAAAAGCAATCTCTCCTGGTGCCAATGCCTTTAAGTATATTAACGGAGGTTCTTGGTTAAATCAGATTGTTTTTCCCGTCACCCGCGAACAATTCTGTCAAGATGCTAAACAAGCTTGTCCAGAATTAGGAGATAATATCTTTGCTTTAGACCCAGGAGATACTGTAGAGTTCAATAATGGCAAATTTAACTATTTAGCTGGTGGTTGTGAATTTGTCAAAAAGATAGTCGATGACCGAGATGAACTGGACTTTTCTCCAGTCAAAGTAGGCAACGGTATAGTTGATCAAAATCCCGACAACTATGATGTTGAATTAATGGAAAAAACTATCGAGAAAGCAATTAGTGTAGATTTAGCAGAATTTATTCAGGAAAATAAACATTCTCTTTTCCGAGAACATTGCCGTTGGCATGTAGTTTATCAATTAGAAGTGGTTTTTCCTAATGGCTCGATTAAATGGTTCTTTGATTTTACCAAAGATAAGATTGAAGCGCGAAAAGGACGCAGCCCTTTAGCTAATTTATTCACCTATATTACCGCATCCAGTTTTTATAGCCTACTGCAACAAACAAAAGGATGGGACTACGTTGGTTTAGGGGGTTATCATCGCAGTTTTAACAAAATTTATCAAGTCACTCCCTTTGGTTTACTTCTGCCCCATTATATTGCCTTTGCCGACCCTCTCATGAGCAACTATGCTGATGATGAATTGGAAATCATCATGCGAGATGTAGAAATTAAAACCTGGGGTGAAAATCATAGAGAATTATCCCCATCAAATTCTTCCCAGAATCAGAAAAATAAAATTGAAGTAGCCAGCAAAGATTCAGAACGTTTATTTACAGCATCAAGCTGGCTTGAACAGCATATTTCGTAGTTAACTCTGGGCATATTGAAAATTAGCTATTATTCCTTAGTCTGCTAATTAATTCAGGACTTACGCAACTGGCACATGGCGATCGCGAATTAATGGTACATTTGCACTATAATAAGAGATTTCAGAAATTAGCCCTTTTTAGAATTGTTGATAGTAATGAATCAAGTAGATTC